>JAJFUB010000040.1 GCA_021372615.1 bacterium
GATCGGCACGGTCTGCTTGTCCTCGACCACGTAGTCCACGAACGCCTGCTGCAGGTACGTGTACAGGTCGGTCAGGTCGGGCGTCATGGGCTTCCAGCCCTTCTGACCGTACAGGTTGAACTGCCAGCCGGCGCTCATCCACGGCTGCTCGCCGACGATGAGGACGCAGTCGCGCCCGCTGTCGAAGCGCACGCGGGCTAGATTGCGCCCTTCCTGGCCGACGTTCATCACCGACACCGCCCGGTCGCCGAACACGCCATAGGCCATCGACAGCGCGTGGATGCCGTAGTAGACCAGATCGTTGCCGCAGCTCGAGGTCGCTACCCACACGTCGCCCCACTTGCCCTCTGCAACTTCCTGCTTCGTGTTCACGATGTCGGGGACGAAGCGCAGCGAGCTGGAGCACATGAACTTGCTGCCCGTCTCGTCCACGACCTTCTGGACCGCCAGCGCCTCCTTCGTCGTCATCGAGAGGGGCTTGTCGCAGAAGGTCGGCGTGCCGTTCCGCAGCGGGTAGAAGGCGTACTCGTACTGCCTGGCGGTGCCGTCATCCACGATGACGACAGCATCCACGTCATCACAGCAGGCTTCGGGCGTGTCGGTGACTTCGGGGATGCTGCACACCTCGGCGAGCATCTCGGCGGTGTTGCGCAGCGGGTCCCAGACCTTGGTGACCTGGCAGCCGGGGATGCGCTTGGTGGCGGCGGCGAAGGTGTACTTGTGCTCGGCATAGAGTTGCTGGCGCTTCCCATCGTCGAACCCGTTGTAGGTGCAGGCGAAGGCGGTGCCATGGAAGGAGCCGGGCGTCCGGGGGGCTTGCGGGTCCTTGTAGATGGGGCCGTAGCTGCCGGCGGAGACGAGACCGATGCGTAGCATGTGGAGACACTTCCTGTGAGTTGAGAGTTGGGAGTTCGGAGTTGAGAGTAACGGCGGTGGTCCGTCCCGGAGGGACGGTTCTGACGGGCGGGGGTTTCAACCCCCGACGACGGGTGGCCCGCCAGATCACACCGCCCCGTGACAGTACACGACCTGCACCGGCTCGTCCGTCGTGCGGCGAGCACAGTGCTCCACACCGCGACCGACGTAGACCGCCACGCCGGGTTCCAGCGGGATGACTTCGCCGCCCACCTTGATCTCCCCTACCCCGGAGATGACGAACACGGCCTCCTGGTCGGCATGGACCTGCGGCGTGCCGAACTCCGTGGCGGTGTAGCAGGCCCGACCGAGGTTGAACCCCGAGGTCGTCGGGATGGCCTCAGTGCCGATGAGGTCCTTGCTCCAGCGGTCGGGGAAAGGGCGCGGCTCGACGGAGCTCTCGTTGGTGCTCAGCATGGCGTACCTTCTTCTCAATATGCCCGTAGGCCCGCCTAGAGACCCAGCAACTGGGCGGCGTTGCCCGCGCCGATCTTCTCGACGTCATAGCCCAGATCCCGCAGGACCTCCATGCGGATGATCGCGGGCTCGGGGTAGCAGAACGGGATGCAGCTACCGAAGACGATGCGGTCGGCGCCGAGGGCCTCGACCAGCCGCTCCAGCTCCTTCGTATACACCACATCCGGGCGGCACATGTCCACCCAGGTGTTGGCCGGGAGGCCATCCCGCTTCGTAACCAGGTCGCTCCCGCCGACACCGGCGGCGTTGCTGACCAGGAACTTCGTGTTCGGGTGCGCCGCCGTCAGCGCCGCCACCTCATTGAGGTTCACGTCCGGCGTGTCCAGCAGCCAGTGACGCTGCCGGTAGTCCTCGACGCGCTGGGGGATGCTGACGACCATGCCCAGTTCTGCCGCGGCCTCGGCCAACGCGTGGCAGCAGCCATCGCTGAGCTTGTAGTTGTGCCACGACGGGTAGATGCGCACCCCCGGCGCCCCCATCGTCTCGCGGCACCACTGCAAGTCCTTCTCCCACGCCGCATAGGCCGGGTTGATGACGGCGAAGGGAATGAGCCGCTGTAGGGCGGGGGCTTGTACCCCGCCGCCGCTGTCGTTCCCCTCTCCGGAGCGAAGCGCAGCGGAGCGAGGGAGAGGGGTAGGGGTGAGGACGCCGTTGAGCGCCTCCCACATCTCCTCATTCCCCGCGTGGCAGTTCCGGTAGCAGATGGCGCTGGCGGACGACACGCAGGCCTGCGCGATGCCGGCGCGGTCCATCAGCGCCAGCAGCCCCTCAGGCGTGTTGTAGTGCAGCCGCCGCGCGGCGAAGTGACCCAGATAGGCATTGGTGTCAATCAGATGCATAGTGCGTGTCCTGTAGTGGCGCGATTCATCGCGCCCTAGCCTTCGCCCCAACCATGTGGGCGCGATAAATCGCGCCCTAGCCTTCGCCCCAACCATGTGGGCGCGATAGATCGCGCCCCTACGCTCTCCCCACCAGTCGCAGGAAGTTCCCCGAGGCGACCTGCTCGAGTTCGGCCAGCGACACCAGCCGCCCCAGCGCCTGCAGCTTGCCGACCGAACTGGCGATGCTGCTGTCCGTCGCAAACAGCAGGCGGTCCACGCCGACCGTGCGCAGGGCCAGCTCCATCATGCCCTCATCGTAGACGCTGCCGCTGATCTCCAGGTGCACCCCCGGGGCGTCGGCCAGCGTCTTGCAGCACCACTCCCAGTCGCCCCCGCCGCCGACATGGTCGGCGATCAGCTTGGCCTCCGGGTAGCGGCGCGAGACCTCGGCGATGTGCCCCGAGCTCGTCCGATTCGCCGGCCAGTTGGCCACCTGCGACGTCACCCGCTGCTGGTTGTTCACGATCCCCCAGCCCAGCTCGATGCAGCGCTCGATGACCGGGAAGTTGACCGGGTTGGTCAGCGTGTAGTCATCGAAGAGCTTGATGCCCACGAAGTTCGGGTGCTGGCGGCAGCGCTCGATCTCGGCGAGGGCCTCCCGGCAGTACCCGGGGTTCACATAGGCCCAGCCCCAGATGCGGTCGCCGCGACGCTCCATGAGATCAATGGTGCGGTCATTGGCCCGGCGGAACAGCTCGGGCGTGGCGGGCTTGGGGGTCATCACCATGCACACGAGGGTGTCCATCCCGAAGCGGTCGGCCGCAGCAAACACGGCTTCCTCGGTGGAGGGCCCGTCGGGGTTGTCGTAGCCGCTGGTGAAATGAACGTGCGTGTCTATGATGCGCATGGCCGTGAATGATGGATGATGAATGCGGAATGATGGATGCGCGATGACACGGTGTCTACTCCCATTCATCACTCATCATTCATCGTTCATCACTAGCTCCTTCCCACTAACCTCAGGTAGTTCCCGCTCCAGATCTTGGCCCTGTCGTCCTCGCTGATCTGCGCCGCTTTGATCTTCCCCACCCCGGCGCTCAGGCTGCCGTCGCAGGCGAAGACGAGGCGATCGGCCCCGACCTCCCGCACCGCCAACTCGATGGCGCCCTCGTCCACGACGCTGCCGCTGGTGTCGCAATGCAGCGACGGAGCCGTGGCCGCCTGCTTGACGGTCCACTCCCAGTCCCCACCGCCGCAGATGTGCCCGAGGATGATCTTGGCCTCGGGGTAGGCGTTGGCCATGCGGCTCAGGTGGCCCGCGTCGGAGATGTACGGCTGGCTGGCCATGGCGTCGGTGCAATGGCCCTGGTGCTCGAGGATGACGCAGTCCAGCTCGAGGCACTTCTCGATGATCGGCCGCAGCACCGGGTCGTCGAAGAAGTACTCGTTATACAGCTTCACGCCCACCATGTCCTCGATCTGCAGGCAGCGCTCGATTTCTGCGAGGGCCTCGGGGGTGTAGCCGGGGTTCACATAGCAGTAGCCCCAGATGCGCCCGGGGAACTCGCGCATGGCCGCGATGAGGCGATCATTGGCGGTGCGGAAGGTCTCGGGCGTCGAGGGCCGCGGGGCCAGGCAGGAACAGACGAAGACATCAATGCCCAGGCGGTCCCCCAGTTCAATCTGGGCGGCGTCGCGGGTTTCGGTGAAGCTGAGGCTGAAGTCGGACGGCCAGCTCACGTGCGCGTGGGCGTCAATAACCATGGGTGGACTCCTGGCCCAAACAGAGGCAGCGGACGAGGTCGGGCGAATGACCGATCTCAGGCGCCCCCGCAGAACCAGTTCAGGTAGTTGCGCTGGAAGACATCTTCAGGCTTGGTCAGGTACATGATGCCATCCACGATGCCCGCGATGGCGACGAAGGGGCTGAGGATGCCGCAACTGAGGATGCTGACCAGCAGGTAGATCAGCGCCAGCTTGGTGTTGCCCAGGTAGAAATGGTGGATGCCGAGCGTACCCAGCAGGATCGCCAGGATGCCGGCCACCATCTTGTCCTTGGGCGCCGCGGCGCCGGGGGTCGCCGCGCCATAGCCGGGCGTCGGGGTGACGAAGGGCACGCTGCCGGCGGCGGGCTTGTCCGCCGCGAACTCCGGGATCATGTCCAGGGACAGCCAGTTCGGGTCGCCCTCGCGGTTGAGCTTCTCATCCGGCGCGACCTGACCCGCCCGGATCCACTCTCGCACCTGCTCCTCGGGGTAGGGGCCGTTCGCGACGCCGTTGCGCAGTAGGTACCAGTTTGCCATCTTCCGTCCCTCCAGCACTCGGTGATCGAGTTTGCTTTTCCCTGTCCCGCACAGAACACCTCCTGCAGGTCCGTGGCTTTGTGCGGGGAATATGGGGTGCATGACGGGGGATCGCCCAGCGCGGAAGGTCACCGGACATCGTGCGCGGCAGAGAGCACCGATGAGGATCTACACCTGGTTCTATCCCGATGCAGTGCAACTGGCGCGCCCCGAGTACGTGGCGGACATCGTGGCGCGGCTGAAGCGCCTGCGCGCCACCGGCCTGTACTGCATGGCCGATGAGGGGGACGTGTTGCGCAACACCGCACCGTGGCGCGCGTTCGTCGCCCGCTGCCACGACGAGGGCCTCGATTGCCAGCTCGGCTTCCTGCCCTTCTCCGAGCCCCCCGACCCCACCCCCGAGATGCTGCGGCGGCGCTACACGTATCTGCAGGACGGCGAGCTCAAGTACCGCGGGCTGTGCCCGGCGTGGCCCGAGAACCGGATGCTGGCGGCCCATCGGGCCACCCAGCTTCTGGACGCCCTGCAGCCGCCGGCCCTGCACCTGGACTTCATGCGCTACTACTTCGCCAACAACCCGATCTTCGGCGTGAACCTGGAGTGGGAGGACGGGCGCAAGTGGCTGGACACGTACTTCCATTGCGACTGCCCGCTGTGCCAGACCGAGCGTCTGGAGCTGCTGGGCCGTGAGGCCACCACCTACGACCGCCAACACCCCGCCTTCATCTTCAAGCGCATCCAGCAGCGCGGCCAGCATGTCGAGGAGGTGCTGCGGGCCCTGCGGCGTCTGACGACCCAGCACGACATGCGCCTCACCGTCGCGGTTCGCGTCCAGGTCTTCAACCGCGCCCTGATCGAGGGCCAGGACTGGCCGCGTTGGTGTGAGGAGGGCCTGGTGGATGCCGTCTCGCCGATGAACTATGCCACCGACCTGGCGACCGTGGAGCACCGCTTCCAGGAGAACCAGCGGCTGCTGCGCCAGACACGGGTCGAGGTGCTGGAGGGCCTGGCGCGCCGCAGTAGCGCCGGGGGGAACACGCCCGAGCAACTCCTGGCCCAGGCCCAGCGGGTCGTCGAGCTGGGGGCAGACGGGGTGGCGCTCTTCCACCTGGGAGTGCTGGACGAGGAAGACTTCAGGCTGTGGGAAGCGCTGTGACGCCCCGGAGACCAGGGCCATGACCGCCACCATGCGACAACCGGCCGCCGAGACTGAGCGCGCCCCGCTGCTGGAGCTGCGCCACCTGACCAAGACGTTCGGCGGCCTGCGCGCGGTGGATGATGTGACCCTCGGGGTGCCCCCGGCGCATGTCTTCGGCCTGATCGGGCCCAATGGCGCCGGGAAGACGACGCTGTTCAATGTCGTCTCCGGCCTGTACGCGGCGACGGCGGGAGAGATCCTGCTGGACGGCAAGCGCCTGACCGGCCTGCCTCAGCACGCCATCGCTGCCCGGGGCGTGGCCCGCACCTTCCAGAACCTGCAGGTCTTCGGCGGCATGACCGTACTGGAGAACGTGCTGGTGGGATGCCACCGGCACGGTTCCCAGGGCGTCGTGTCGGCGCTGCTGCACCTGCCCGCCCTGCAGCGCGAGGAGCGGCGGCTGCGCGAGCAGGCCGATGAGGTACTGCAGTTCGTGGGCCTGTCCGACCATGCCGCCGACCAGGCGGCGGCTCTGCCGCCGGGGCAGCAGCGACTGGTGGAGATCGCCCGGGCGCTCGCGGCCCGGCCGTGCCTGCTGCTGCTCGATGAGCCGGCCGCGGGCCTCACGACTCACGAGACGGAAGTGTTGGGCGAGCTGATCGGCCGCATCGCCGCCACCGGGCTGACCACGGTGCTGATCGAGCATGACATGAGCCTGGTGATGGATGTCTGCAGCCTCGTGGCCGTACTGGACCAGGGCAAGCTGCTGGTGGTGGACGAGCCCCGGGCCATCCAGGCCAACCCCCAGGTGGTTGCCGCGTACCTGGGCGACGAGGAGTAGCGGCGCGATTCATCGCGCCGGAGGGACACGTACCCGAGATGGCCTCGCGGAGCCGTATGGGTACGCGACGGACATGGGCGCGATGAATCGCGCCGCTACACGCCATGACCAACAGCCTGCTGCTCACCTTATCCGGCCTCAACGTCTACTACGGGCGCCTGCACGTGCTCAAGGGCGTGTCGCTGCACGTCAACGAGGGTGAGGTCGTGGCGCTGCTGGGGGCCAACGGCGCGGGGAAGACGACGGCCCTGCGGGCCATCAGTGGTCTGCTGCGCCCCGCCAGCGGCACCCTGACTTTCGCCGGCCAGAGGATCGCGGGGCACAGCCCCGAGCGTCTGGTGCGGCTGGGCATCACCCAGGTGCCCGAGGGGCGACAGGTGTTCGGCCCGCTGTCGGTGCAGGATAACCTGCTGCTCGGGGCGTACACGCGCCTGCGCCGGATGCCGACGCGCGAACTGCAGTCCGACCTGGAGCGCATCTTCGAGCTGTTCCCGCCGCTGCGTGACAGCCGCCTGCGCCGCGCCGGCAGCCTCTCGGGCGGCCAGCAGCAGATGCTGGCGATGGGCCGGGCGCTCATGGCCCGCCCGCGGCTGCTGCTGCTGGATGAGCCCTGCCTCGGCCTCGCCCCGCTGGTCTCCCGCCAGATCATGCAGACGATCGTGCGCCTGCGCGAGGAGGGGACCACGATCCTCCTCGTCGAGCAGAACGCGCGTGCCGCGCTCCGCATCGCCGACCGCGGCTATGTCATGGAGACCGGCAAGCTGGTCCTGGAGGGGTCGGCCGAGGAACTCATGCGCAACAAGGACGTCCGCCGGGCGTATCTGGGGAAGGACTACGAAGAGGTCTAGGCCCCGCGTGGGCGCGCGTGAGGACACGCGCGCCCACGCGGCACTTGTCGCTTCCCGATTCCCGGGTCCCGAGGTCCCGCCATGGCCATCTACAACCCGCGCTATGAGAGCATGAACCGCGAGGAGCTGCTGCAACTCCAGCTCGAGCGGCTGCAGGCCACCGTCAACCGCTGCTACAAGAACGTCCCCTTCTACCGGCGCCGGCTGGATGACCTGGGCATCGAGCCCGAGGGGCTCCAGAGCCTCGACGACCTCCGCGCCCTGCCCTTCACGACCAAGGCCGACCTGCGCCAGGCCTACCCGTACGACCTGGTGGCCGTGCCGCTGCGCGAGGTTGTGCGGTTCCACCTGTCGTCGGGCAGCACCGGCTCCCCGACCGTCATCGCCTACACCGCCAACGACCTGAAGCACTGGACGGAGCTGGTGGCGCGCAACTTCGCGGCCGGGGAGATCACGCGCGAGGACGTCGTGCAGATCTTCTTCGGCTACGGGCTCTTCTCGGGCGGCTTCGGCCTGCACCAGGGCGCCGAGGCCATCGGGGCCTCGGTCTTGCCCGTGTCCGAGGCCGAGCTGCCCCAGCAGGTGAAGATCATGCAGGATTTCCGTAGCACCGCGCTGGTGGGCATGCCCAGCTACGCCCTCGCCATCGCGGGCGCGATGGAGCAGATGGGGATCGAGGCGAACTCGCTCAGCTTGCGGGTGGGCCTGTTCGGGGCGGAGCCGTGGAGCGAGGAGCGGCGCGCGGAGATCGAGCAGCGCCTGTACATCCGCGCGTACGACATCTACGGCCTGGCGGAGATGGGCGGCCCCGGGGTGGCCGGAGAGTGCCCCGAGCGCAATGGCCTGCACCTGGCGGAGGATCACTACCTGGTCGAGGTGCTGGACCCCGACACCGGCGAGCCGGTGCCCGAGGGCTGCGAAGGGGAGCTGGTCTTCACCACCCTGACCAAGGAGGCGCTGCCGCTCATCCGCTACCGCTCGCGCGACCTGGCTTCCCTGGACACGCGGCCCTGCCCGTGCGGGCGGACCACCGCGCGCATGTCCCGCGTCTTCCGCCGCACCGATGACATGGTCATCATCCACGGCATGAACCTGTTCCCCGCCGACGTGGCGCGGGTGCTGACGGACTTCCGCGAAGTCAGTCCGCACTTCCAGCTCGTCGTGGAGCACCCCGGTGCGCTGGACGAACTCAACGTCCGGCTGGAGCTGGCGGGCCTGCCCAGTGACATCAGCGAGCGGGTGTTCCGCGTGCGGGACACGATCGCCCAGCGCCTGCGGCAGGAGTTGGGGGTGGACCTACGGGTAACGCTGCTGGAACCGCGCAGCCTCAGCGGCCAGTCCGGCAAGTACCCGCGGGTGGTGGACCAGCGGAAAGTCTAGGGCCGCAACCGTTCCCCCTCCCTGTGAGACGCGCAGCGTCTCCGGAGGGGGCAGGGGGTAGGCAGCCGTGGCCGGTTCCCTACGACGCCCTACCCCCGCTGCTGCGCAGCGACCCCTCCCTGAAGGGAGGGGTTGGCGGTAGGCAGCCGTTGCCGTTCCCCACAGCCTCCTCCCCCCCGCTCCTTCGCCTCTACACTACCCGGTTGACCGGCGGCTCGCCGGCCAGGATGTTGACGATGTTCACGCAGGTGTCGCGGCGCACGTCCTCCACTGCCTCCTCGGAGTAGAAGGCGACATGGGGCGTGAGGATGACGTGCGGGAAGCTGCGGAGGGGGTGGTCCATGGGCAGCGGTTCCTGCTCGTGGACATCCAGCCCGGCGCCGGCGAGGGCCCCCGCCTGCAGCGCCGCCACGAGCGCCTCGGTGTCCACGACCGAACCTCGGCAGGTGTTCACCAGATAGGCCGTCGGCTTCATCAGACCCAGCGTCCGAGCATTGATGAGGTGGTGGGTCTCGTCGGTCCCCGGCACGTGCAGGTCCACGACGTCGGACCGCTGGAGCAACTCGTCCAGAGAGACCAACTCGACCGGCCGGCCGTCTACGGCTACATCGCTGGCGTAGGCATCGAAGCCGATGACTTCCTTGAAGAACGGGCGGGTGCGCTGCACGACCGCGCGGCCGATGCCGCCCATGCCGATGACGCCGAGGGTCAGTTGGTTCAGGCGGCGGACGGGCACGAGGTAGTCACTCGACCATTCGCCCGCGCGCACCTTGTCGGTGGTGAAGACCAGCTTGCGGACGAGGGCCAGGATGAGCGCGGCGGCGTGGTCGGCGACCTCGTCGGTGCAGTACTTGGGGGAGTTGGTGACGGCGATCCCGCGCTGCCGGCAGTAGTCCAGGTCAATGTTGTCCACGCCGATGCCGTTGCGGGACACGACCTTGAGGTTCGGGCATGCGTCGATGACCGCCGGGGTGACCGGGGCCCACTGCGTGATGATGGCGATGGGGTCCACGCCGGCGACGGCAGCAAGCACTTCGTCTTCAGTGGTAGTCTGCGCCCGGACGAGGCTGAGGCCGGCCTGCGCCAGGATACTCTCTTCGACATCCAGCTCCTCGGCAATGGTGTAGTCCGTGATGAAAACCTTGGGCATGACTCTCTGTCTCCTGACTCGCAAGAATCGGGACAGACACGTTCCGCCACACCACGTCTCTTCAGCGAGACGTCTCGTGGAGAATCGTGTCTGTCCCGGTTCTGAGTTCTAGCGTTGGTACGTCCCGACGAGTTCCGTCTCCGCGATGATATGTCCTTTCGCCGCCGCGCGCAACTGTCTCTTGTCCACGTTCGCGCCCAGGCCGCTCCTGGCGTCCAGCGCCATCAGACGGAACCGATAATGGTGCACCTTCCCCGGTGGCGGCGCGGGGCCGCGATACCCCGCCTGGCCAAAGTCGTTGCGGCCCTGTGTGAAGCCCGGCTCCGTGGGGTTCACCCCCTGCTTGAGGGCGGTCGTGGTCGGCGGCAGGCCATACACTACCCAGTGGACGAAGTCGCCGGTGGGCGCATCGGGGTCCTCACAGATCAGCGCCAGCTCGACGGCGCCCGACGGAACACCCGTCCACGCCAGCGGGGGCGACTGGTCGGCGCCGTCGCCGGTATGTTGAGCGGGGATGGCTTGCCCATCGGCAAAGGCGGTGCTCGTGAGCGAGAAGCCCATGGTGGAGCCCTCCTTGGCTTGCGTCGGAGTGGCCTGCTCGGGCGCGGTGGCCGGCGCTGAGGGCTGCCGGCAGCCACAGGCCCCGAGTAGACAGAACGCCAAGAGGATGGGCGTTGGTTTCACAGTGTCTCTCTCCCTGTGCGGAGGGTGTCCGCCACCGTTGCGCGCGTGGGGACACGCGCGCCCACGCGCCCCCCGCCGGTAGTGCGGGCCGTCGTCTCGTAGTGCGGATCCTCGGCCGGTAGTGCGGGCTTCCAGCCCGCCAAGGCCACACGGCCCCACCTGGGGCGGGCTGGAAGCCCGCACTACCCCCCCAAGAGGGGGCTGCCCTACCGTGTTCCCGTGCTCCCGTGCTCCCGTGTTCCCGCCTCACTGTTCCCGCCTCACTGTTCCCGCCGTCGCCGTTCACGGCCTCTCCTTCCCCCGGTACCGCGCCGTCACCTCATTGCACGTGGGCAGGAGGCCGTACAACTCCGGCCGGCGGTTGGCCAGCATCATGTCGCGCCAGCCCCACTGCTGGTCGGGCATGTTGTCGCTGAAGTATGACGGGATACCGGCCGTGCCGGGCGTGGCCTGCTGCGCCTTGTGCCCCGAGTAGTACACCCGCGGCCGATCCAGGGGGATGTCGTAGCTGATGATGCCCTCCTCCGCGAAGGTGGAGGCGGCCATGACCTGCCCGTACGGGTCAATGATGAGGCTGCGCAACGACGGGTCGGAGGTGGGCCAGTGGGCGCAGGCGAGCCACACGCCGTTGTCAATGGCCCGCGCCCGTAGCATCGTCTCATTGGTGCGGCCCGACGCGCCCCACATCTGGCTGGCGTCAATGATGATCTCGGCGCCCAGCAGCGTCAGCGTGCGGTCGAACTCCGGGATGTACAGGTCGCCGCACTCGTGTGACCCCACGCGCCCGAAGTCTGTGTCGAACACCTTGATCTCCGGGTAGCCGCGCGGCCAGTACAGCGCCTGCGCGTAGATCTCCTGCCCCTGCCGGTCCCACACGCGCAGGTAGCTGACTTGCTCGCCCTCCCCGATGCCGCCGATGGCCACGTACGCGCCCAGTTGCTTCGCCAGCGCGGCGACGTCCCCCATGACCTGCCGCGTCGTCGCATCCTCGACCTTGGTGCTCATCTCGGACAGCAACACGAGGTCCGGCTTCAGCGGCGTGGCCTTTGCGATGAGCGCCAGCATCCGCTCCGGCTTCTTGCCCTGCTGCCACGAGTCCTGGCGCGGCAGCCACGCGACCGCCAGGCGGCAGGTGCGCTTGGCGTAGGCCGGCAGCTTTGGCTTCACATACGGCTGCGCCACCGGCGCGAACGCCGCCCGGTCTCCGTAGTTGTTGACGAAGAAGATGTTCTCCGCCTCGTACGCCGGTTGGTAGACCTCCACCTTGCGCTTGTCCAGGTCTACGGTCGCGGTCGCCACGCCGTCCTCGTAGCCCGTGTCGGCGATGGGGCAGCCGACGCGGTTGAGCACCATGCTCCGCCCCCACGCCGCCCCGGGCATGCCCATGTCCCAGCTATTGGTGATGTACGTGCGCGGGTCGGCGTACGTCGCGGCCACCATGTGGCAGTGGCTATCGAGGCAACGGGCCATGAGCAGCGGCTCGTGGCCGCTGTAGTCGCGCACGCGCTCGGGGGCGTCGTGCCACACCAGCACATCGGCGCCCTGCATCGCCAGCACGCTATAGGGCTCGAAGAAGGCGAAGTCGGTCGTGATGGTCAGGCCGACCTTGCCGAAGTCGGTGGCGAACACCGGCAGCTCGTCGCCAAGAGCCAGGTCAGCGGGGTCATCGGCCAGGCGGTGGGTCTTGCGGTACTTGCCCACGAGCTTCCCGCCCCGGTCCAACAGGAACGAGGTGTAGTAGAGCTTGCCGCCGGCCCGCTCGGCCAGTGACACCGCCAGGTACGTCTTGCGGCCGGCGGCGAACTCGGCGAAGGGCTTCAGGCTCCGGGCCGCCCCTCGCTCCGTCACCGAAAGGAACGGCAGGTGCGGCAGCACCACCAGGTCCGTCCGCCTGGGGACCTGCTGCAGGGCCTGGAGCACGTACTCCCTTGTCTGGTACTGCTTACCATCGAGCAGGCAGACGGAGGACAGGACGACGATCCGCTTGGCGGGCGCGGCGGAAGCAGCCATGGCGAGAACTCCTGAGAGCAGAAACAGATGGCGGAGGCCCATGGGGCGACCCTCCGAGGGGGTGATGGTCGTAAACGACCCGGCGTGAATTTCCTTGCCCCGGGGAGAAGGTCCTGCCGCGTGGCCGGCGAATTCCGCCCATGCCCGGGGCACCAAGCTGTCTCCCGGAGGCTTCATGAGTCTCGCTACTCGCCTGATCGGGTTGTTGCGCGAGCAGTCTGCTTCCCTCCACGAGCACCCGGCTTTCGCCGAGCAGGCGCAGGTCGTGTCAGTGGCGCTCGTTGGCTCATTGGCGCGTGACGACTTCCGCCAGGGCGGCAGCGACGTGGACCTGATGGTAGTGCACACCCTCGGCGACAAGCCCGCGGCCGAGGTGGGGGCCACGCAGCCGCTGCGCCGTCTGGTGCAGCACTGTGGCGAGCCGCTGCTGCACCTCGGAGCCGGCACCGGTGTGCAGAAGCCGTTCGTGGTAGACTGTCACTTTGTGGACAGCCTCATTCTGGCCACGCAGCCGCGCTGGGCCGAGCCTTCCCAGTTCACACTGGCGCTCGCCCGACGCGAGATCTACCTGTGGCTCTACGCCTTCGATCTCGTCCAGTATGCCATGCCGCTCTTCGGCCCCAGCCCCGCCCTCGGCGTCCGCGTCCATGAGCCGGTCGCGTACGTGGGCGTCGTGCGACGGCAGTTGCATGATGACCTGCAGACCCTGGCCGCCGGGCCGCAGGAGCCCAGACCCGAGCTGGTGGACCGCTGGAAACTTCTGGCCGGGCGGGTGATGACGGCCCTGGCGCTGACGCGAGGCGGTCGGAGTCTGAAGAAGAACGCCGTCTACCGGGACTTCAACCTGCTGGCCCCCGGCTTCCCGGGCAAGGCCTTCGCCGCCTCGCTCTGGGCCGAGTACCTGTATGGCTCGGTCTTCCAGGACCGTGTCGAATGGCTGCGGCGCTGCCGCCGCTTCTGCGAGGGTGCGGTCGAGGTACTCTGAGGACGCGCGGGGGTCTGTCCCCGCAGGCTCGGCGCAGCCGGGCCGCAGGGGGCTGACCCCACAGACGATCTGCCGACGAGGCACCGACGGGGTCTGTCCCCGGAGCGGGCGGCAATGCCGCTCGCTCCGGGGACAGACCCCTCCAGACTGGATAACCCATGGACCTGATCGGTTACGGGCTGGCGACGCTGGCCCTTGTTTTCTTTGGGCTGTACATGGTGCCCCGCAAGCTCACGGGCTTCGGCGACCGCCCGTTCGTGCTCAGCATGACCCTCGGCATTGTCCTGAGTACGACCCTCCCCCTCCTGCTGGTGCACCACACGCTGCTGCCCGCGCGCGGCCCCGGTGTCTGGCTGGCCCTCGCTTGCGGTCCCCTGTGGTACCTGGGCGTGCTGCTCTACAGCATCTCCGTGTCCGAGATGGGCCTGACGCTGTCGACGCCGATCAAGAACACCACGGCGGTACTGGGCACGCTGGCCGGCCTGATCGTGTTCGCCGAATGGCGTGAGACCCGGCCGGTGGAGGCGCTCGTGGGGTCGGTGCTGGTGGTCGCCTCCGCGGTCATCATCGGGCGCACGGGGGAAAACGACTGCCGTCGCAGTTGCCTGACCCTCAAGGGCACAGGCGCCGCTATCGGCGCCGCGGTGTGCTTCGCTGCCTACGCCGTGCCGCTGAAGGCCGCCCAGCGTGCCGGGCTGGACACGGTCACACTGGTGGCGGTGACAGGCTGGAGCATCCTGCCCACGGCCCTCCTGGCCCTGGCGGTCATGGACCGCGACTGGCGCGGCTGGTGGCGTACGCCGCTGCGTGAGCACGGCTGGGCCGCCGTGTGCGGGGTGCTGTGGGTGCTGGGCACGGTCACCATGGCCGAGGCCATCCGCCGCATCGGCCTGGCCATCACGTGGCCTTTCACGAATCTCAATACCATTGTCACGGTCGCCTGTGGTATCCTGCTGTTCCATGAGGTCAGCGTGCGCAAGTTCTGGAAGGTGTTGCTGCTGGGGTTGGCGACCGGCATAGCAGGGGTGGCGCTACTGGGGCTGGCGCGGCTGTGAGCTGTCGCCGGAGGGATATCCTCGCTGTGGGGGCTCGCGGGGGTGCGACCATGGACGCTGCAGACGCAGAACAACACTGGACAAGCATCTGAAGCTATAATCACGGAAGTGGCAGCGATGGCAGCAAGCAAGCAGTGCTCCAAGTGCGGCGAGGGTTACGACTACGATCTGAAGGCCTGTCCGGGGTGCGGTTACCAGGGGTACAAGATCATCACGGTGGGGGAGAGCTTGGTGTCGACTCCGCTCGCCGGCCCCCCCGGCGGAGAACCGACGGCGGCGGCCCCGCCGGTGGCGCGGCGGCCACAGCTCCAGGCGCAGCGTCTCTTCGCCTGGCTCGCCGCGGCCCTGATGATCGTCTCGCTCTTCATGGTCTGGGTGCAAGCCTCGGTTGTGGCAGCCACCTACCTCAAGATCTGTGAGATGGTGGCGAACAACCTCAACGATGCCGTGGACATGGCAGGGGTGCGCGTTCTGGGCGTGTTCATCCCCGCGCTGGCGGCCCTCGGGCTGCTGAGCGGGGCCATTGGCACTAGCCACGATCGGTCGGCCGGCAGCGGCTTCGTCGGTGTGCTGGGGTCAGGACTGCTGGCGACGCTCGCGGCGTGGCAGATATCCGACTACGTAGGGCGTAGTGGCGCTGGTTTCGTGGACCTGAGCGGTGCGCTGGGGGCGGGCTTCCAGCTCTACACCGGCGCCGCGATAGCTGCCGTGCTGGTGGGTATCTGGGGAGTGCTCTCCTCCCCCAACGCCATCGCAACTGAGGGCGTCCCATCGGCCGCGACGGCGTTCGGTGGGTTTGTGGGCTTCGCGCAGGAGCATCGAGGTGTGTTCGTGGCGGTCGGCATCGCCTGCGTTCTGGTGGGCGCCGGCATCGGGCTGTACCCGAGGTTCCAGGAGGCCCGTGAGAAGGCGCAGACCCTCGCCTGCAGCTCCAACGCGAAGCAGATCGGCCTCGCAGTACTGCAATACACTCAGGACTTCGATGGGAAGATGCCCATTGAGGGCAACTGGTGCGAGGCCATCTACCCTTACACCATGAATGCCGAGATCCTGGTCTGCCCGGCGTTGCGCAAGAGCAAGTCCGGCTACGCGATGAACCGGAACACACAGGGCGCGCCAACGGCCGACCTGGCCCTGGGCTCCGCCCTGGTGTTTGAGTACTCCGGTGGCTGGAACGGTTGGGGCGTACCGAGCCAGGACCTCGCCTACCGGCACAAGGGCAGCGCGTGGTACGTGGCGAACGACGGCCACGCGGCCATGGTCTCGCCTGGGGGCGACCTGCTCTCCCTGGACGGGCCTGACCTGCGACAGACGGCGGCTGAGGGGGACACAGGCGTGGGCCCAGACGCCCCGGCGGAGCCTGACGACACCGACGTGGGCGTGCTCGTCCCATACGACGGTGGCGATGGTTTCACGGTACTCCGACCCGATGGCTGGGAGCCGGAGCGGACGTCACAGCAGAACCTGAGCACCGTGGAGTTCAAGAACCAGCGCGGCGTAGTCCAGTGCAAAGTGCAATGGTCCCCGCAACCAGCCAGCGAGTCCCTGGACGCCTACCCGCTCCGGACCGAGACGAACTGGCGGAAGGGTGGGCGACCCTATCAGCGCGTTGCTCTGGCCCCGGTGTCCGTCAGCGGTCGCGATGGGCTGCGCTGGGAGTTCGTGCGTGAGGTGGACGGCCAGATGATGCATACGCTCGACGTCTTCGTGAACTGCGACGGCATGGGTTACGCCATCTGGTTTCGCGCGCCGGAGTCCGAATGGTATAGCTGGGGGCCGATGGCTGACAAGATCGTGACCAGCTTCCAGCTCCAGTGAACCGGGGGTGCGTCTGACCCTCGCCGGCAACTGACGCCGCCGCAGTCTGGCCGGCCGAACTGTTGGCGCCCGAGCGCTAACCACTGCCGTACGAGCGGCCATTGACCGCGAACATGCCGTCAAACGAAGTGAAATGAGGCAACCGTCGTGAACGTCGTCGTGATCGTCCTGGATAGCCTCCGGCCCGACAAGGTCGGCTGCTATGGCTCTTGTGTCCAGACCCCCGTCATTGACCGTCTGGCGTCTCAGGGGGTGCTGCTGGAACGCTGCTACGCGGAGTTCCCCAACACCATCCCGGCCCGCACCGCTCTCGTCAGCGGCATCTACACCTTCACCAACCGCCCGTGGAAGGAACTCGACCCCGGCGACCAGCACATCGCCGAGATCTTCCGCGACGGCGGCTACCGCACCGCCGCCTTCTCCGACACGCCCTTCAACAACGGCGCCCACATGGAGCGGGGCTTTGTGGACTTCGTCCACTTCCCCATGGGCAAGTGCCTGGCGCCGATAGACGACCAGCCGCTCCTGCCGCCTGACGATGCCTACTTCCCGCCCGGCTTCCCCGAAAAGGAGTACCTGTTCTACCCCAAGACCCGCGCCAACCGCGAGTACTGCATGGGCAAGTACGGCAAGTACCTGCCGGAGCTGATGACCGATGCCGTCAGCGAATGGCTGACGGAGCACCAGAGCGAGCGCTTCTTCCTGTGGGTGGACAGCTTCAACCCGCATGAGCCATGGGACGCCCCGGAGCCCTACCGCAGCATGTACGGCCCGGCCCGGGGCTATGAGGGCCGGTACCTGCCGATGCCGATGGGGCCGGACATGTCCTGGACGCAGCCGGGCGACCTGGAACACGTTCACGCCCTCGCCAACGCCTGCGCGACCGAGACCGACTTCTACGTGGGCCACATCCTGGACAAGCTCGACGAACTGGGGCTGGCCGAGGACACGCTGCTGGTGCTGCTGTCGGACCACGGGGTGCCGCTGGGCGAGCACGGCTCGATCCGCAAGTTCAACTACCCGCTCTACGAGGAGCTGTCGCACACCGTCTGCATGTTCCGGTGGCCGAAGCAGTTCGCCGCCGGCCGACGGGTGGCAGGGCTGACACAGAACCTCGACCTGCTCCCCACCCTCCTGTCGGCGGCGGGCCTCGAGGCGCCGGTCAATCCCGAGGGTCTCGATCTGCTGCCCCTGCTGCGCGGCGACGTGGACCGCGTCCGGGACGAGCTGTACCTGGGAGCCTTCAACTACAACGCGGGGGTCGTGACCGACGAGGGGTGGAAGTTCATAGACCACCGCGGGGAGCGCCCCAACGAGCTGTTCCATCTGCCGACCGACCCGCTGGAGCGGCGGAACGTGATCGCCGAGAACAGTATCCTGGCGGCGGACCTGTACCATCGGCTCTACGACTTCTACGAGCCCTGGCGCTGGAAGCGTTCCCGCCACCACAAGCGGTAGGTCGCGCCGCGGGGGCGTTCACGAGGCAGAAATGGTACGAGGGGGCCGTCGGAGGACGGCCCCCTCGTTGGTTGTGGCGGCCTGGCGAGTCGCGGCGGAGGGTAGTGAGTCGCGCCTCCGGCGCTCACGACACACGGAGGGGGGTGGGGGCACCGCCAGGACGGGCGCTACCGCGCCCGCCTAGCATGAGCCGCGCCTCCGGCGCTGCACGGCAGCGTCGCACGGCGACACAACGCATAGCGGGTGCCGCGTCCGCCCGAGCGCCGGAGGCGCGGCTCATGCTAGGCGGGGGCGGAAGCCCCCGTCACCGCGCGCCATCCCTTTCCCCCCACACCCGTCCGCCCGAGCGCCGGAGGCGCGACTCAACCTAGGCGGGGGCGGAAGCCCCCGTCACCGCGCGCCATCCTCTCCCCCCTCCCCAGCACCCGCCCCGTCCGAACGCCGGAGGCGCGACTCAACCCCAGTGCGCCTCATCGAACTCGATCCCCTGATCGCTCAGGAAGCGGCGCACCTCGTCGCGGAATGACTGCTCCTGGTGGTGGGCCTCCTGGTTCGCGATGTACGCACGGACTGTGGCCAACCCCCGCACGCCCACGCCGAAGGCCCCGTACCCCTTCTGCCACGAGAAGCCCCGCATGTCGGGGAAGGTGTCGTGTAGCCACCGCGACGAGTTCGCCTTGAGGTCGCGCACGAAGTCCTGGACAGCCTGCTGCCTGGGCAGGCTGGCGAGGATGTGGACATGATCGTGGGTGCCATTGATGAGCACGGGCGTGCCGCGCCGTGACCCGACCAGTGTGGCTATGTAGCGGTACAGAGGGGCGCGGGTGGCTTTGTACAACTCAGTGCTCTCTTGGCCGACGCCAAAGACGATGTGGAGGTAGACAGCAACGTAGGAATCGGGCATGACGAACCCCCGGTATGGAGAGTCGCGCCTCCGGCGCTCACGACACACCGAAGGAGGGAAGAAGGCGCGCCGGAGGACGGGCGCTACCGCGCCCGCCTAGCATGAGCCGCGCCTCCGGCGCTGTACGACACACACGACATGACAAGACAGCACCCACCACACACCGCACCACACGGCACCCCGTTGTGCACCGCACCCCCCTCGCGCGCACGCCCAACCCGAGCGCCGGTGGCGCGGCTCAAGCTAGGCGGGGGCGGAAGCCCCCGTCGCGGCCCGCGCCCCTCCTCATCCCCCTTGGGCGCACGCCCAACCCGAGCGCCGGAGGCGCGGTTCATGCTAGGCGGGGGCGGAAGCCCCCGTCACCGTCCGCGCCCCTCCTCATCCCCCTTGTGCGCACGCCCAACCCGAGCGCCGGAGGCGCGACTCAACCTAGGCGGGGGCGGAAGCCCCCGTCACCGTCCGCGCCCCTCCTCATCCCCCTCGCGCGCACGCCCAACCCGAGCGCCGGAGGCGCGACTCAGCCTAGGCGGGGGCGGAAGCCCCCGTCACCGTCCGCGCCCCTCCTCATCCCCCTGCACCCGTCCCTCCTAGCGCCGGAGGCGCGGCTCAGGCCTTCGCGCACACTAGCCGTCCGTCGGTCGTCGCCGCCACCACCATCTCCCCCACTGCCAACAGGCGCGTGGCCGCTGCACCCAGCGTATCCTCCGCCACGACCTCGCCCGCCAGGCTCAGCCACTGGAGCCGGCCGTCCTCGTGGGCGACACACAGGGCGTCTCCGCTGGCACACAACGCCGTGCAGGGGCTGGCGTCTACATGACGCCACACCTGTCGCCCGTGACCGTCCACCAGGTGCACGTCGCCCGTCGCCGAGGCCGCCGCGATCCCCCGGGGCGTCACCACCAGCCCGCGCGGGTCATCGCCGATGCTGTAGGTCCACTTCTTCACGCCCAGTCGGTCAATGCAATGGATCAGCGTGTCGCTGCCGACGGTGATGACCTCCAGGTCGCCGTCGCCATCCACTTCGGCCACGCACACGAACGGGAAGAGCGGGCCGGCGCTCCAGAAGTCGTTATAGTCCTCGTCTTCCCACAGCCGCAGGCCGTCGGGCGTTACGGCCGGGACGCAGAAGTAGACGGTAGCGACCGCGATCTCGTCGCGGCCGTCGTGGTTCAGGTCCCCCGCCACGACGGTCGTCACCGAGTGCGCCGCCGTGTCGAACGTCCAGCGCAGGCTACCCTCGGGGGTGATCGCGTGGACGCGCCAGGCGTCCGTGCCGACGATGGGCCACAGTCTCCCGTCGCCATCGAGGTCGGCCACGGCCAGGGCGCGCCCGTGGGCGGGCAGGTGCGAGTTGCGCGGCAGCGTCAGGCGCAGCCGCTCGCTGCCATCGGCGTGCAGCAGCCGCAGCAGGCAGTCGTGCCCCGTCGCGACGACGGTCGTCTCGGCCTCACCCCACAGCCGCGCGGCCAGGACGGCCCCGATCTTCCCCTCGGCTCGTGCCAACTCGATCAGTTCGCCCTCCGTGGAGACTTGTGCGATGAGACCGTCGTCGCAGCCGACGAGCAACGACGGCCGACCGGAAGCCGGCGCTCCCGAGGCCAGGCACGTCGCCGGCGAGGGGAGAGCCACTTCCCACACCGTCGCGTGGGCGGGCGTGTCCACACGCCCGCGACCGGCCGCGTGGGTGGGCGTGTCCTCACGCCCGCCACTGGCCGCGTGAGGACACGCGGCCCCACGCGACACCAGCGCCGTCAGCCGCTCCCCCTCCGCAAACACATGGCTCCCGGCGTCCTCCACCTCGAAGCCATCGGTGCCGATGACGACCGACCGCCCCTCCCCGGTCAGTAGCACCCGCCCCTCGTGCAGCCGCACCTGTCGCCGCGGCGCCTCAACCTTGCCGTTGGGCAGCAGCAGGTTCACGAAGCACGCCTGCTCGCCGGCGGCCAGGCGCACATGCTGCGTCTCGCGCAGCACCTGCGGGATGCCGGCGCCGAAGTGGTACTCCGGGTAGTTGAGGCTGTTGACCGACGGCGGCTCGGCATCCAGCCGCCGGGCCGAGTCGGTCGCCTCGATCACGTGGAAGTGCTCGCCGTCATGCACGGTGTGCAGGCCCCGGTCGGTCAGCTTCGTCTCCGCCAGCGTGCGCCACGTGCACCGCAGCTCGTAGTCGCCGCACTGGCGCGCCGTGAGCGTGTCCATCACCAGCGCGCAGTCGTTGCGCAGCCACAGGATCGTCCGCTGCCAGTCGCAGCCGTTGTAGTCCGGCAGCGTCGTCTGGGTGAACGCCCCGCCGCTGAACTCGAACGCCTTGTCCAGCCGTGCGGTCACGGGGATGTCGGCATGCTGCCCGTCGCGAATGACCATCATCATGTTGTGCTGCTGGGGCATGCGCAGGATGTAGTCACTCTCGGCCAGGAAGAGCCTCCCCCGCGCCTGGTACTGCAGGATCGAGTTGGCGTCCGGGTGTGCGTGCTGGCCCATGCCCATCCCCTGCAGCAGCAGGTAGTCATCGGTCGCCTCCCAGCCGCCCCGCAGGGACAGCTTGTCAAAGCCCTGCTCAGGCGGCACGGTGGGCGCCAGCGGCGGGGGCGGGTAGCCCGGGAAGCGCGGCAGGTGCCCCCAGCGGTGGATCACCGGGTCCATGGGCAGCACAAAGAGGCCAACACGCTTGCGCAGTGTCGGGCTGTCGGGTGCCACGGTCAGCCCTGCTGACCGTGCGGTAGGATCACCCAGCTCCCGGGTGAACACGTCGCTCGCCGCGGCCTGTGGCGCGTGCTGCTCCGCCAGCCACTTGTAGCCGGCATCGTGGTGCCACTCGGCTGCCCGCAGCAGGATGTTCCCGGCGCCCGTGCCGGTGATGTGGTAGCTCCCGCAGTCCCCGTAGGGCACCAGCTCGCGGGCGTTGTTCATGATGACCGCGGCCAGATCGGCATAGTGGCAGAGCTTCTCCGAGGCCGCGTACGAAGCGTCCCCCGCGGCCAGCGACACCCGCAGCAGGTGGTTGCCCACGAGCCAGTTGTAACCGGACCCACCCTCGTCGAACGACCGCCCCGCCGTGGCCGCCCGGGCGAACACCTGGAGGCTCTTGCGCAGCCATCCGTCCATCTCGGGCAGGCGGTAGTCATGCCGCTGCAGATACAGGCACGAGAAGAACAGGCCGGTGGCCGGGAAGGTGTGGTGGTTGAAGATCTGGTGGTCTTCGTCAGTGATGCGCCACTTCTGGTAGGTGATCGAGTCCTGGCAGTACTGGGCGCAGGCGACGAGGAAGTTGACGGCCATCAGCCGCTCCTCATCGGTGAAGAAGGGCAACTCTTCGACGGCGTCCCAGTCCAGCGCCATCCGGTCGGTCCAGAAGTCCACATGGCACATCTTGGCGAAGGTCAGCGGCACGCGCCCGGTGGCGTACGGGATCAGGGCCTCAACGAACGCCCGCGCCCAGCGCTCCTCGCCACTTTTCGCCGCTACGCTGAGGGGGTGCAGCAGCAGCGGCATTCCCGTCGCCGACTCATCGAGGCTCTGCAGACGCGGCAGCCACTCGGCCGGGTCCTCCGTCTGCACCGCCGGCCCGCGCAGGTGCAGCGGCGCCGTGGGAGCGCCGGCTTCCAGCCGGCCCATCAGCTCGGCCACGCTCGCCCGGCACGCCTCCGGCGTGTACCCCAGCGCGCACAGCACATTCGCCCCGTCTCCATACGGGTTGTGGACCGACCGCACCCTGTAGGACGCGTGGGAGCGGTCACCGACCGCGACCTCATTTGCCGGGTAGTCCCCGTCCCCCAGGAACCCCAGGTACTGCAGCGACCGCAGCAGCATGTTGTTGGCCGCGTGGCCGATGGCGACGACCGTCGTGCCCAGGCCCTCGGGGTTCCAGCACTGGGCCTGGTCGAGGGTCAGCACCGTGGCCCCGGTCAGCTCCTCGAGCTGCTGCTCCAGCTCCTCAGCGATGGCGGCGAACTCGCCCTCCCGCGGGGCGGCCACCAGGACCTCGTCCAGCGGGGTCTTCTCATACAGCGGGGCCAGCCGCGTGATGCGGCCGGGGTCCACATGCAGCTCAATCATGGCGCCTTTGTCGGCCATCGGGTTCACCTGTGGGGACGGACTGGAGTAACGACCGGGGGTAATACGCCGGGGGATGGGAGAAGACCTCCGCCGCGCGACAGCGGTCGGCAAACTGGCGCTGCCGCCCTAACGCTGGTACGCAGGCTGCGGCGAGTACGGTGTCCGGGAGGGAGACGTCGGCTGCGCCTGGCCCGGCATTCCGTAGGGCGACGCCTGCTGTCCCGGCGCTGCCGGGTTCGCCGGCCGCTGCGACGGCGTGACGCCGGGGGTCGGGACCTGCGAGGGGGTGTTCGCCGACGTCTGTGGCTGGCCAGGCGGCTGGTACCCGGGGGTGCTGGGCGCCAGCGGATGGGTCGGCGCCAGCGGGTTGGGGGGCAGTTGCGGCGGCGTGTAGGTCGGCACCTGGATCTGACCGGTGGGCATGAACTGCTCTGCGTTCGGGAAGTTCAGCGGCGGCGTCGTGTAGGGCCCCGAGGGCGAGAGGGATCGGGAGGGGGACGAGGCCGCGGACTGCGTCGGGGCTGACTTGACGATCGCCTGGGCGGTGTCGTATTCCTGGCGGATGGGCCTGATCCACGGGTTGTCCGGGTCCGTGGTCTCGGCCGCCTGCACGAACTTCCCGCACTCAGCCAGCCAGGCGAGGCCGTCCTGCACCTGGTTGGCCTCCCCCGCTGCGGCCGCGCGCAGCAACGCCGTCGCCCCCAGGAGGGCCTGGGCCGTGGACTTGATCCGCTTGGTCGAGCGCAGCGAGCGGTCCACCGGTCGCCGCTTCGGGTCCTTGTCACAACGCTTGATGCAGTCGCGCAGCCATGCGTCGCAGTTGTCCAGCGCCTTCGTGTCGCCCTGCTTCGCCTGCTCCAGGAGGCGCTCGAAGGCAGCCTTCGCCTCCTCCTCGCTCCAGAACTCAATGCACGACATCCCGCCACACAGCGATGCCTCGGACATGCACTCTTCCAGTTTGAGTGCCTTCGTGAATGACGCGCGCGCGCCGGCGAAGTCCTTGCCCTTGACCTGGCTCATGCCGCTGCGGTACAGGCTCGCAGCTCGCGCGTGCGGGCTGGTCAGGTCGCGAAACCACACGCCGGACATCGCGACGACGAGGAGACCGCAGATGATGCCCCCGATCACGCGCCCCGGGGGGATCTGTCCCGCCCTCGAGGCGCGGGTCCCCGCCGGTCGCTCGGCGGCCACCGGCGCCGCGGCGGTGGGAGACATGGGCTGTGGCGGGCCGGGCGCAATCGGCGGAAAGGGGGTCGGAGGCAGGGGAGCGGAGCGGGAGGGGGGTGCGGCGGGCGCCGGAGCGTCACCGGGCGCCTTCTTGCACCGCGGGCAGACCCTGTCCAGCTCCGGGGTCATGGCATAGCCGCAGTGCGGACAGCCTCCCCGGCCGGGGAGCCGCACACCGGTGGCGGGATGGTCTGGCATAGACGCCCCCTCCTGGTACATGTCGGTTAGTGGTTGATATTCTGCCCCGGTCGCCAATGTCCTCCCCGGTGTCGCCATCGCCCCCCGACATTCCGGGTGCGCACAGGAATCGCCATTCGCCCGGCGAAGGGGCTGCCGTCGCGGACTCCCTGCCACAGGAGGCGCCGCCCGTGCCAGCCCTACTCTCGTCGGTCATCGCCGTGCTGATCGCCGCTGTAGTCTGCGCCGCCGGCCCGCCTACCGTCGCCTACACCCCCGACGACCACACGCTCCTCCTACACCACTTCGAGGGCAACACCGGCCATGGCGGTATGGACGCCGACTTCGCCAGGGGCAACCCCTCGCCCGTCGCCGGCGGCGGCGCGCCCACTCTGGTCGCGGGCAAGATTGGCCAGGCCTTCCTGTTCGCGCCCAGCTACCGCGGCCTGCTCTTCGCCGGGAAGGGCAACTACAACCCGAAGCAGGGCACCGTCGAGTTCTGGATGCGTCTGCCGGCCCTCGTGCCCGGAGCGTGGCGGGCCACCAAAGGGCTGTGGCAGACCTACCAGGGCGACCTCGCCAAGTCGCGCCTCGTCATCTGCGTGGGTGACTTCAACTCCGCCCGCACCGCCAGCAAGCCGACCAACCTCGTCGCCGACCTGCTGGACGGCCAACTTGGCCTCAAGACCGACATCGGCAACTGGAAGCCGGACGAATGGCATCACGTCGCCCTGCTCTGGGACGCGCAGACGGCCCGGCTGCTGCTGGACGGAGTCCGCGTCGCGGAGGGCAAGCACCCGCCGCTGGAAGCCGCCCCGGTCTTCGAGGTCGGCAGCAACACCGTCGAGGCGCTCGATGAGCTGCGGATCTCGGACGTCATGCGCACCGAACTGGAGGTGTCCAACGCTGTGAAGCAGGAGACGTCCTTCAAGCCTCTCGCCGACAGCAAGCCCGAGGCGCCCCGGCCCCTCCCGCCGCTGCCCTCTCCCCCACCCCGGCCAGCCGTGGTCGAACTGAAGCCCGGCGTGCCTAACCTGTTCGTGGATGACTACCTGATCGAGACCCAGACCAGCCTGATCCGCCGCCTGGGGCAGGTCACCAAGGTCGAGCAGCCGGTCATCCGGGCCGAGGGCCTGTGGGAGGAGACCGCGGCCTTTCCCTTCAGCGGCGGCGCCCTGCGCCTGGGCGACAACGACTGGCGCCTGTGGTACCAGACCTACATCCGCTGGCGGTTGGGCAAGGATGGCACGAGTCTGTGCTACGCCACGAGCAAGGACGGAGTGCACTGGGAGAAGCCGAAGCTGGGGCAGTTCGAGATCCGCGGCGGCAAGGACAACAACGCCGTCCTGCACATGCCCATGGACAACGCCAGCGTCCTATATGACCCGGACGACAAGGACCCGCAGCGCCGCTACAAGTGCGTGGTCTACCAGAGCCTCGAGGAGGGGACGGGCTGCTACGGCTACACCTCGCCCGATGGGATCAAGTGGACCCGCACCCCGCACATCCTCATCAAGGGCGCGGGCGACCGCACATCGGCGTGGTACGACCCCCTGCGTCACAAGTGCGTCATCTTCACCCGCTACAACATGGTCTACCCGGGCCGCTACATCTTCCAGTCCGAGAGCGACGACTTCGAGCACTGGACTGAGCCCCAACTGCTCTTCGACTATTCTGCCATAGACAAGCCCAAGGGCGTGCAGCACTACGGGGCGGGGGGCTTCGCCTATGGCGACATGTACGTGGGGTCCCTGGAGATGTTCCACGTGCCGTACCGGCGGCTGGACACGCAACTGATCTGCAGCCGCGATGCGAAGTTCTGGCAGCGGGTGTGCGATGGGGAGGTCCTCTTGCCCAACGGGCCGGAGGGCAGCTTCGACCACTTCTGGGCCTTCCCGGCGGCGACCGCGCCGATCCGGGTGGGGAAGGAGCTATGGTTCTACTACGCGGGCCGCGGCCACCCGCACGCCGGCCCCGCGCCGCCAATCTGGCCCGGCGAGGACGACGTCGCCAAGCCCCACCAGTCCTACTGGGCGAGCACCGGCCTGGCGAAGCTGCGGGTGGACGGCTTCGCCGCGATGGACGCCAGCGGCGAGGTGGCGACGCTGATCACGGTGCCACTGCAACTGCGGGGTCTGTCCCCGGAGGGGCGGCCGCAGGCCGCGACGCAGGGGGCTGACCCCGCTGCCGCTCCCACCCGGGGTCAGCCCCCTCCCGGCCCTGCGGGCCGTCCAGGGACAGACCCCTTGGCGCTCTTCATCAACGCCGACGCCGACAACTTCCCGGCGGGTAGTTCATGGCTGAAGGTCGGCCTGATGACACCGGACTTCACCCCGATCCCGGGCTTCGAGGCCGACAAGTGTACTCCGCTGAAGTCCGACAGCGTGGAATGGCAGGCCACGTGGGAAGGCAAGCCCGACCTGAGCAAGCTGGCCGGCCAGAAGGTGCGGCTGCAGTTCCAGCTCCTCAACACACGGCTATACTCGTTCACGGTCAGGTGAGGGGGCTACTGCCCCTTGGTGATGGTGACCCCCGCCACTGCCAGCTCCCCGGTCCCGATGACCGCCAGCCGGAAGTCGCTGCCGTTGGTGCGGTTGGAGAACCGGGCGTCCTGTAGTGTGAACGTCTCGCGCCGCCATGTGTTCGTGCCGCCGAGCGTCACGCGTCGGCCGTCCTTGAAGGCCCCCTCGTGTATGCTCGCCTGCGGGTCCAGCGAGTCGTACTGCAAGATGAACCCCTCCGCGCCCCCGTCGTAGACCTCGACCTCGATGGTGATCTCCCCCGGGTCCAGGTCGAAGACGAAGCCGTCATCCAGCGCGAAGTAGACGTACCGGCCGTGCGTGTCGTTCGGGGCGCTCTGCAGGCACCGCTTGCCGCCGACTTCCGCCTCCACGGTCAACCCGTCCCCGGCGTTCGACACCTTGACGCCCCCGTCCGCCCGGCCCTTGCCCAGGTCGGCCTTCAGCTCCGTCGCCCGCGCGTACGGCCCGATGGTCAGCTCCACTTGCGCGCCGGCGTGGAACAGGTCCGCGTACTTGCGGGTCAGCTCGATGTACTGCCGCCCGTACTCCCTGGACTCCGCCACATCGGTCCCCTCGTGGAACTCGTTCCACGTCTCGACCATCACCAGCTTCGGGCGCCGCACCGGCTTGTAGTGCAGCAGCCGCTCCCAGTTGCCGGCGTAGAACTGCCCGTCCTGGCGCGGCACGATCAGCGGCTTGCGCCCGCGCACGGCCGTGTGGTCGTAACCCGGCCCCACCGCCGCGCAGCCCGCGAGGCTCAGCCCGCTCACGGCCGCGCCCCAGTTGCAGGTGCTGTCCGCCTCGCCCTGCCAGCCGGTCTGCTTGATGAGGTAGGGGTTGACGCCGAAGTCCTTCTGGAAGCGCTCGCGGACGTACGGGAAGAGCGCCGGGTCTTGCTTGGCGGCGAAGCCGGGGGAGTACAGCAGGATGAGTGGCCGGCCCTCGCGCGCCGCCCAGTGGCGTGGCGGGATGTAGCTGAAGAAGTCGCGCACGGTGCAGTAGAACCATGCCTTGCCGTCGGGGGTGCTCAAGTCTACCTGCCGCCCGGCGCGGTTGTGCGCCAGCGTGGAGGTGTCGTAGAACAGCGCGACCTGCGGGTGGGCCTCGCCCGCCTGGTCCATCTGGTCGCAGGCCTCGACCAGGTGCGGCAAGCCCTGGAAGGACCAGGCCTCGTAGCCGCTGGGGCAGCCCCAGTACACCGGCGCGGCGAAGTCCACCCCGGCGGCGGTGATGTCCGCCAGTTGCCGCCGCCACCACGCGGTCGAGTTGTAGCTGTAGTCATCCCAGCTTGGCGGGTGGTCCTGGCAGGCGTCGCCGCCGTCGGCGTACTTCACATGCGCGCCGGAGACGACATCATACCAGTAGAACAAGTAGGTACCGATGAGGGGCTGCTCGGCCTCGAAGCTCCGCACCGCAGTCAGGTCGGCCGCCTTGAGGCCGATGGATGGTCCCGGTGCGGCCGGCTCGGCGAACCATGACTC
Source organism: bacterium (assembly GCA_021372615.1). Taxonomy (NCBI): domain Bacteria; species bacterium. Next base: position 28,251 of record JAJFUB010000040.1, read on the forward strand.
CTCGGCGCACAGCCCCGGTGTGAGTGCGAGACAGCACAGAGCCACGAGCATGGGGCGAAGCATGGCGCTGCCCTCCTGCAGTTGTGTGAGGCCCGCCGCCCGGTACGCCCGACACTCCTATCGGGCGACCACTGTTACAACCTTCACCGCGCGGCCCGCGACCTCCTTGCCTGGAGCCCCTCCTCAAGACGACGGGCGCCGCCGGAGGTCGGCGGCGCCCGCGAAGGCAATCACGTGCGTGTGGCACTCAGAACGGGTTATGTCCGTACAGCCGCGAGTTATCCGACGTGTAGGCGCTGTTGAAGATGGTCTGGCGTGTAAGCCACTTGCCGTGCCCATCGAGGAAGGTGACGTTCGCACCGTTGTTGTGGCGTGAGCTGCAGCGGTTCTCGTCGTTGCCGTCACCAGCGCCATTGGGATGGGCGTTGGGGTAGTGGAGCCAGCAGTAGATGATCTCATGGCCGCGCGGGTCGGTGCTGGAGGTCTGCGCATCCATGAAGATGGCGGCCTGAGCCGGGTAAGGGATGCTACCGAGGGAGACACCGCCTCCGCAGCCGGCGTTGTGGTTGTAGACGATGCCATAGTCGGCGTTGGTGCCATGCGGGCTGCAACTGGGGCACTGCAGGACTTGCGTACTCTTCAGGTACGGCGCGATGACCTGATACCAGTGCTTGCAGCTAGTGGCCGTGCAGCCGTGGTCGCCGTACGGGGAGGTCATCTCGTCATAGTCCTGGCAGTACTGCATCTCCGCCAGCCCCAACTGCTTGATGTTGCTCAGGCAGGACGACTGCCGCGCCTTCTCGCGTGCCTTGGCGAAGACCGGGAACAGGATCGCCGCCAGGATGGCGATGATAGCGATGACCACCAGTAGCTCAATCAGTGTGAAGCCACGTGTGCGCATCTCGATCCTCCTTCTGCAGGTGCACGATACCCCCTACCATGATGATTTGCCGTCGTGCCATATTCCTCCTGCTTTGGCACCAGAACATTCCGCGCCCAACGAAAGACCGTGTCCTGGCAAGACATGTGAGCAGACTTGCCCACGGCGGCAAACGTTTCGCCCGCTCCTGGCCACTAAGACCCTGACGCGTCACGCATACCACCGGGCAGGACGACCATGACCATACACTTGCTGGCTCGATCTCGGCTTCGCCTCGGCCCCGACAGGATCCGTTCCCGCGATCGCGACGCGTGGAACGAACTGGTGGCCCGCGAACACCAGCGCCTGTTCAATCTCCACCTGCGCCTGTGCGGCGACCGTGACACCGCCTCCGACCTGACGCAGGAGACCTACAAGGCGGCCTTCGAGACCGCGCACAACTTCGCGGGCCGCTGCACCGCCGAGACGTGGCTGTACGGGGTGGCGCTCAATGTGAACCGCAACTGGCGGCGACGCCAGGGGCGGGTCAGCCCGCCGGAGATCGCCGACGAGGCCCTCCCCGACCCGCAGCCATCGCCGGAGCAACTGGCGTTGCTGCATGAGCAGAGCCACCTGGTGTATGCGGCGGTGGCCGGGTTGCCGGAGACGTATCGCGAGGTCGTCGCGCTGCGCTACTTCGCGGGCGTGCCGGCGGTGGAGATCGCGGCGGCGGAGCAGATCCCGGCCGAGACGGTGCGCTGGCGCCTGCACCGGGGGCTACAACTGCTGTGGGCGGCCCTGGCGCCGCAGCTCGGAAAGGAGCAGAACCATGACACGGCGGCCAACTGAACAACTGACCCCGTTGGAGGAGACCTTGACGCACCTGCCGCAGGAAGAGGCCCCGGAGGGGCTGCAGGACCGCTGCCTGGCGGCGCTGGACGCGGCCGGGCCCGAGTCGTCGGAAGAGCCCGAGTCGTTGGAGGGGCCGGCTACCAGCCGGCCCAAGCGTCCGATCCCCTGGAACCACTTCGCCGTGGCGGCCGCGGCCAGCCTGGTGATCGCGCTGGTGGCCATGCCGCTGCTGCTGTCGCCGGCCAAGTCGCCTCGGCAGCCGATCGTCAGCGCGGAGGGACCGGCCGGGCCGTCGGCCGCGGCACAGCACACCTCGTCTATGGCGGGTGGCGTCATGTACGAGGCTGCCGACGTGCCCGGTATGCCGGAGCGCAAGCCGTCCGCGGGAGCGCCCGGAGGCCCCGCCGCCATGCCCACCTCACCGGCGCCGGCCCGCGCGGCCCGCGCCCCGAACGCCACCGCCGCACACAAGGTCATGGTCGGGCGAGAGGACATCGACCGCCTGCAACCGAGCGCCACCGTACCGGCCGTGCCGCCCATCGCCGCGGGTGCCGAGATTCGATCTGTCGTGCCGGCGCCCTCCCAGCCCTGGTACGACCGCTCCGAGGGCCGCCAGAAGATCAGCCGCCGCGCGATGCAGATCGAGGCGCCGGACGTGGAGGAGACCTACCAGCAGATCGTGGCCGCCATCGAGAAGGCGGGGGGCTACATCGAGCGCGAGGATCTGATGGTGCAGAAGGGCCAGCCGGACCGGGCGACGATCTCGGCCCGCGTCCCGGCGGCCGCCTTCGACGCCGTGGTGCAGCAACTGCGCGGCCTGGGGAAGCTGCTGAAGCTGACGGGGAGCAGCGAGGACCGCACCCAGGAGTACAAGTCGCGCGGGGCGGACATCCGCGGCCTGAGCGCCGCCGAGCAGGACCTCATGGACCACTACGCCCGGGAGCGCAACGCCAGCCGCAAGCAGGCCCTCAAGTGGGAGCTGGACTCCCTGCGCCGGACGCTCCACGAGGAGAAGCAGGCGCTGCTGGCGCTCGCCGCCGAGACCAACTTCGCGTACCTGGACATCCAGATCGTCGAGGGCAGCAGCTTCTGGCACAGCGTGAAGGAGAAGTCCGCCGACGCGCTCCCCATCGCCATGGCGATCGCGCTGGCCGCCCTGCCCTTCTTCGTGGTGGGGATGATGTGGAGGCGGCGAGGCTAGGCTGCGACGCGGCGGAGTGACGAGAGTCGCGGGGTGCCCGCCGTAGCGCGTAACGCGCAGGCGGACGGGGCCCCGCGACTTGCCGTGCGTCCGCCGGGGGCCTGATGCAGCGAGGGGAGAGGAGGACCCTCGGGTGTGTCGCCCCTCCGGGGCTCTGGGCGGGGGGAGGGATGGTGGGAGCCCTGTGGACGGGCGCTCCCGCGCCCGCCTAGCATGAGCCGCGCCTCCGGCGCTGACGGCAGCGGCCCTTGCCCGCCGCTACTAGCCCATGCCGGTACGTCGTTGCCGTCGCCCATGCCCGGTGCCGTTGCCATCGCCCAGTGCCCGGGTGCCGTTGAGGCCCGGAGGGCCGACTCAATCTAGGCGGGGGCGGAAGCCCCCGTCACCCCCGAGCCCCTCCTTCCCCTCGGTGGAGTCGTGGGGTGCCCGCGCGTGCGGGGTCGGGTGGGTCGCCCCTCCAGGGCTCTGGGCGGGGGGAGGGATGGTGGGAGCCCTGTGGACGGGCGCTCCCGCGCCCGCCTAGCATGAGCCGCGCCTCCGGCGCTGACGGCAGCGGCCCCCTCTCCTGTTCCGATGGGAGCCCCGCAGGGGCGGCATGTCTCACCCGCACTTCACCGTCAGCTTCTCCCCCGCCCCGATCACGACCGCTTCGGCGAAGCACACGTCCCCCTCGCGCACCTCACACGCCGCCCTGGTCTTCCCCAGCTTCGCCTTCACCGTCTTGCCCTTCAGGAACGGCAGCCCGAGGCGCTCCAGACGCAGCTCGCCGTACAGCACCTTGAGCTTGGCCCCCTGCTTGTCCGCCTCGAACACGCCCCAGGCGCCCTCGACGCACCAGAAGCAGCGGAAGCCCCGGTCAAGATCGAGGGGAGCGAACGACAGCCTCGCCCGGGTCATGTCGAACTGGAACCCGCTGAAGGCATTCAGCAGCGCATAGCTGGCCATCGAGCGCGCGTAGTTGTGGCCGCACTCGATCTCGTTCCATGGGTTGCGCCGCTCGCCGTCGTAGCGGTCGCGCACCCCGCGCACCATCGCCAGGCCCTGCTTGACGCCGCCCTCCATGATGAGGTGGCAGGCCGCCTGGTACTCGAAGCCGTGCATGGTCTCTTCGGAGTAGGGCACCGGCACCACGGGCTTGCGCCGGCCCGCGGGCCACTCGACCATGACCGTCCCGGCCTCGTCGTTGAGTCCGAAGATGCGGCACGGGTTGAAGTGCTCGCGCAGGCTGGGCTTGAAGTTGTGGCGGTGGATGGCACGCAGGGCCTTGCGCACCCGCCCCGGACGGAAGATGTCGCCCAGGCCGCACAGGCTCGCGTGCCACTGGGCCAGCACCTGGTCAATGCCGCAGCCCGCGCCGATCTGGTACTTCAGCTCCTTGTGTTCGGCATCCCAGTAGGCGCCGAAGACGCCGGGGTCGGCGGCCCTGTAGGGCTCCAGTACGCTCCGGTCCTCGAGGCTGACCTGCTGCTGATAGTACTCGCCATTGAACAGGTTGTCCTCGACCCACTCCTGACCCCGCGCCAGCAGGTCGAGGTACTGTTCCGCCGTCTCCGGCTCGCCGCAGGCCTCGGCCATCTCGGCGGCGGCCTTGAGGGCGGCCAGGTAGAAGCCGGTGAGCCAGGCGTTCGGGCCGAACAGCTCCATGTCCAGCGTGTGGTGCTGCCGCCCCCAGAGCACGCCGGTCCGGTCCGGGTCCCAGCGGTCGGTGTTGGTCGGCGCCCAGGCGAACTCTAGCGACTGCTTCACGCGCGGCCACAGGGACTTCAGCCAGGTGGTGTCGCCGCTGATCTTCCACTCCCGGTAGGTCTTGATGACCCCGCCGAGCTGCCCGTCGGCGCAGGGGCGGAAGCCGGAGCGCTGCCGCCCGATCGGCAGTTGCAGCCGGAAGGCCATGCCCCCGTCCTCGCGCATGTTGTAGCGGTAGTCCAACTCGCGCATGGAGCGCTCCAGCTTGGGGAACAGGAACGGCAGGGCGTAGGCGTAGTTCCAGACATGCTGACAACTGCCCTCACAGCACCCGGCCTCGCACCCGCAGCCCTCAAAGCCATAGAACGACCCGTCGGTGAGGCGCAGCACGGTCGGGCTCTTGAGCAGCGAGATGTTGGCCGAGACGGCGTCCACGACTTCCGGCGGCAGCGTCGAGGCGAACAGCGCGTCCCTGAACCGCAGCGTCTCCTCCTGCAGCCGGTCCCAGTGCTTCAGCGCATACTTCGCCGTCGCCGCCGAGCCGTCGAACAGCGTGGCGTAGTAGTGCTGCCAGACCGCCGGCTGGCACTCCCCGCAGTCGCACTTCGCGGGGTTCCAGTAGTTGGTCATGTTCGGGCAATGCCAGGCCAGCACGAAGCGCACCGTCGCGGTCTCGCCGGGGGCGACGGTGATGCGGGCGGCCAACGTCGCGTGGTCATGCCCGCGACCCTCCTCCGGCTGGTAGCGGCGGTTGCGCAGCGCCCCCGGCTTGGTGAAGTCCTGCCAGTAGACGCCGAGGTTGTCGAACCACGAGCCGCGGAACCAGTACTCCTGGTGGCTGGCCTGCGCGGCATCGGTGGCGATGGTCAGCTCGCCCTTCGCGGGGTCGGCGGCGTCGAGGACAGTCTCCTGCAGCGCGATCGCCCGCACGCCGCCTGCCCGGCTGGCGGTGTTGACGGCGCCCCGGGCTGCGGGATTCCGCGTCGTGAAGGCGACCGTGTAGTCGAGGGTGTCGTGGCCCGTGTTGGTGACGGTGATCTGGAAGAAGGCCGCCGGGAGGCTGGAGTCGGCATCATTGAGCGGGATGAACGGATTGAAGGCCCGCAGGCGGACTTTGCCCGGGAAGCGCGGCTCGCGGAAGGCGATCTCGGCGACGGGGAACTCGCCCCGGAACTCCACCTCGCGGAAGTGGGGCAGGCCGGCCAGCGAGTCGCGCGACACGCCGAAGCCCGAGCCGAAGTACATGCTGCGGCTGGCGCCCACGTACGGCGGCGGCTCGTCGCCATGCAGCACCCGTGCGTCGAGCACCTCCCCCTCGCGCTCGGCCTTGATCGCAAAGTGCGTCTGGCCGTTGGTGCTACCCTTGGCGGGACGGCCGAAGATCTCCCAGTCCAGGAGCCGGCCATTGCCGCCCAGACCCACGCAGCCGCTGCCGATGCCGCCGAGGGGGAAGGAGATCTGGCTGAGGTTGCGACCGGTGTAGACAGTGCCCTTCTTCATTCGTGGGTCTCCTGCAGGATCGGGTTACGGGACAAGGCCGTGGGTGTCGCGTCGTGTGTGACGGGCCCCACGGCCGGCGGCGGGGCCCGGCGCACACGACGCGACACCCGCCGCCTACGTCAGCTCCTCGCACAACTCCCCCACCAGCCGCACGAGGTTCATGTCGCCATTGGGCGGCACCTGGTCGGCGGCGCCGAGCACGAACTTGCCGTAGTCCCAGTGGTGCGCGACGATGCTCTCGACCTGCCGCTTGATGTCGTCGGCGGTGAAGGGCGGGGCGAACATGGCCCCCGGCATGCCGCCGAACAGGATCAGGTCGGGCCCGGCCAACTCCCGCAAGTCGGCGACCGCCACATCGCCGCATGGCTCCGGCGTGACCGACTCCGCGGCGTCCAGCCCCGTCGCCGCCATCAGCGGCAGGATGCCCTTGAGCGTCCCGTCGACATGGGACAGCGTCTTCTTGCCGTGATCGTGCAGCTTGCGGATCTGCTCGGTGTAGAAGTCGAACTGGTAGTCACGGAACAGGCGGGTGACGACCTCGCCGGTGAGGTTGTCGCAGAACTCCACCAGCGGCGCCGGCGAGCCGCAGATGACGTCAATGATCCGCGCGTTGCGTGCCAGCATCACCTCCACCGTCCTCTCCACCTCATCCCTCGCATCGGCGAGCAGGTACGACAGGTTCGTCACGCCGCACCATTCGGCCAGGAGCGAGGAGATGCCCCCGCGCGGGATCGCCGCCACGTGGATGCCCTGATCGCCGGTCAGCTCCAGACCCCGCAACCACGAGTCGTAGGCCGGGAAGATCTCCTGGGCCTCGTACATGTAGCGGATGATCGCCAGATGCTCGGGCGCGGACACGGGGTACTGCAGCCAGGCCGTCGTGCCGGCGAAGGGCATGTCCGCCTGTACCCCGGTCATGCTGCCGCAGGGGCTCGTGTACGTCGTGATGACCCGGTCGCCGTCGCGCTCCTGCCGGGTCTCGATCTGGGCGTCGCTGTGCGAGCCGTAGACACCCGTGAAGCCCAGGTACATGCCGCAGTGGTGGTCGCGATGGAGGCGCACATAGCCTTCCTCGCCCTGGTACTGCTCGGGCAGGTCGCCCTGCAGGCTGTGGGCATGGCGCCAGTAGCCCAGGTCACCGAACCACGGCAAGTGGTCGGGGCGTTCCCCGGCGAAGACGGCGAGTAGTCGTTCGCGGAAGGTCATCAGCAGCCTCCATGGTGGGGACAGACCCCTCACGCCTCCCCCGGCTCCAGCGCCAGCGCGGCCGGGTGCCACGGCGGCGCGGGGCGACTGACCGTCAGCACATAGGCCGCCGTGGCCCCGCCGTCCTTGGCCGCGCGGGCAGCCTGGTTGACCGTCGCGCCGGTGGTGTAGACATCATCAATCAGCAGGATGCGCTTGCCGTCCACGGCGTGACCCACCGCCGCGAACGCCCCACGCACGTTGTCCTCGCGCTCCTGGGGCGTCAGGCGGATCTGGGGCGTCGTGGGCCGCGTGCGCGCGAGGCCGATGACCAGGGGCAGGCCCGTCAGGCGTGACAACTCGGTGCTCAGCAGCAGCGCCTGGTCGAAGCCGCGCCACTGGCGTCGTCGCGGGTGCAGCGGCACGGGCACCAGGCAGTCCACCTGCCCCAGCGGCAGCCCCTGTGGCGGCTCCGACTCCACCGCGAGGCGGTCGGCGAGCAGTCGCGCCAGGGGGCCCTGCAGTCGCCGCCGATTGTGGAACTTGAACTGCAGCACCGCCGTGCGCAGCGTGGCCGTATGGATCCCGACTGACCGCGCGCCGTCGTAGTACCGCCGCGTCTGCGCGCACTCGGCGCAGATGTCGCGCGTGACCGGGCTGCGCGGCAGCAGCGCCCCACACAGCCGGCATTCAGGCGGCTCATGGGGCAGCACCTGCGCCAGGCACGGCGCGCAGAAGGCCTCCGGCCCAAGCGTGTCGCAGACCTCGCAGCGCGGTGGGTAGAGCAGGTCCAGGAGGGCCTGGAGGATCGAGCGACCGGCCGAGGCACTCATGTCGCGCGCCACTTCGCCGGGGCGGGACGGCTCCCCTCCCGCCGTCACCTCGCCTCAGCCCCCCAGGTCCTCGACGCGCCGCAGGTAGGCGGCCATGTCGAACTTCCGCCGCAGCCCCGCCGCGTTCATGGTGCGGACCTTCCCGAAGATGGGCCGCTCCATGAAGGGCCGGTCGTGCTTGCCGAAGCACCAGGCCACATTCGCGAAGGACACCGGGTCGCGTCCATCCAAGAAGTACTTGTTGTTCAGGCACAGAATCCGGCCGAACGCCTCGCGCGGGTCAGGGCTCCACGCGATGATCTGCTTGCCCCAGTACATCCGCATGTACCCGTGCATGAAGCCTGTCAGCAGCATCTCCCGCATGGCGGCGTTCCAGTACTCGTCATGCGTGTCGGCGGCTTCGAGCTGCTCAAGCGTGCACACGTACGGCCGCCGGTCGTGTGCGTGCTCGCCGAGCGTCTGCGCCTGCCAGCCGACGAGGCAGTCGAAGCTGTCATAGCGGGGGTTGTGGTGGACGAAGTTCATCGCCAACTCGCGCCGGACGAGGAGCTGCTCGAGGAAGCGCGCGGCCCCGTCACCGCCCACCTCCTGCGCCATGGGCGCCACCTGCAGCGGCGAGATCTGCCCGAAGTGCAGGTAGGGGCTCAGGTGCGAGGTCGCGTCGGGACCCGGCTCGCGACTCTGCTCGGGGTAGGCGGCGAGCCCCTCGCGCAGGAAGCGGCGCAGCAGCTTGAGCGCCTGGCTCGTCCCGCCGGTGAAGCGCGAGCCGCTGCCATAGCGCGGCAGCGCCGCCACACCGTCGAGGCCGTCGGTGTCGAGGTCGTCGCCGTGGAGGGGCCGGATACTATCCGGCCCGCCGTTCGCCTCTCCCCCCTCCCATCGTCGCCTCAGCCGCTCCCGCGCCACCGGCCGCAGGTACTCCCCCAGCAGCTTCGTCAGCTTCGGCCGGAGCGTGTACGCTCCGGCCTCCTCCTTGCCTGACACCTCATCCACGGGCACGACGACTTCCGTCTCGACTTGCACCACCCGGCACGGGGCGTTCCGCGCCACCTGCTCGCGCCACTGCTTCTGCAGGCGCAGGTAGCCCCGGTCGCACACGAGCAGCGACGCCTCCCCGGCCAGCGCCAGGGCTGCCGCCGGGGGCTGCCGCCGCTCGATGGCCAGGGGGATGTCGCGCTTCGCCAGCGCCGCTGCGGTCTCCCGCAGGCCCTCCAGCATGAACCGGTAGTGCCGCTCGTTGGCCTCGGGGAAGTGTGGCGTGAGGCCGAAGACGACGCGCAGGGGCTGGTCGAGGCGGTTGGCCTCGGCGATGGCGTGCTCAAGCGCCGGGTTGCACTCGGCGCGCTGGGCCGCCTGCATCCAGTACAACACGTACCGGCCCGGCTGCACCGGCCGCGTGTTGAGGTCAGTCACGCGCGCGTTGGCCATACCCGCACCCTTCCTACTGCCGGAAGCCCACCGCCTGCCCCGTCTCCGTCGTCACCACCGCCAGCGGGCCCTGCGGCGTCTGCAGCACCCGCAGGTCCACCGGCTTGCCCCCGAGCTTCCCCAGAGCAGTGATCTCGCCCTGTCCGTTCAGCGCCGCGACCGTGCCGTCATCGCAGCCGATGCAGAGGCGGGCCGGCAGATTGCCGCCCCCTCCGACGACACGCGCCACCGTCGGCGGCGCGGGCATCTGCCGGCTCCAGAGCCGCTGCGCTTTCCCGTCCAGTGCCACCACCAGACCCGCCGCGATGGCCACGACGATCTCCGGCTTGCCGTCACCGTTGACGTCGCCCACATCCATCATGCGCAGGTTGGCGCGCGCGGTCGGCACGCCGGGGCCGAACTGCGCATTGTACAGCGGCGTCCCACTCTCGCTGTAGATCGTGATGCGGTTCCACGTGCCGTTGATCGCCGAGACGATCTCGGGCTTGCCGTCGCCGTCGAGGTCCACGCGGAAGTTGTCCTCGCGGTTCATGCAGTCCCACCCGCCGACATGGGTGTGGCCGGCGGGGACGCCATCGTAGCCCGAGCCCGTGCGGGTCATCGTCTTGCTGCTGACGACGGCCATGTTCACGCCATCGTTGTGCCAGCGCGCGACGAGCAGGTTCTTGCCGCCGTCGGGCGCGTCCACCAGCAGGAACTTGCGCCCCGGGCCCCAGAACACCGGCAGGCGCTTGAGCAGTTGTCCCTTCGCGTCGAGTATCTCCAGCGTGCAGGCGCTGCCCACGAAGGCCCGTTGCTCTCCGCCATCGAACGCGCCGCTGTACAGGCCGTAGATGCCCGGGTGGGCCGACTTGAACCAGTACTGCTTGCCCGCCTCGTAGACGGCTTGGTCCATCACCGACGTGAACTCCCACTGGCGGTTCCCCTGCTCGTCGAACGCCACGACCTGCTCATCGGCGCAGCCGACCAGCAGGAGCTTGGGCGCCGCCCACCAGTTCAGGGCGCGCACCTCGCCGGCGAGGTCGAGCTTGCGGACGACCTTGCCGGCCGCGTCGAGGATCACAACCGACTTGCCGACCGGCACGGCCATCTGGTCGCCTGCTGCCGAGGGGATCACGATCCCCTCGCCCGGCTTCCCGCCCAGCTCCGCTGCCATCGTCGGCTTCAGCTCCGCCGCTGCCAGCTTCGAAGGCGCGGCTTGCGCCGCGAGTGCTTCAGCCCGCAGCTTCCGGCCCTGCTCGACCAACCCCGGCAGTTGCGCCGTGAGCGGCTTCCATACCGGCGTGGCAGGCGTGGCCTGGCTCAGCGTGTGTCGCCCGGCAGGCAGTTCGAACATCGTCAGACCGTCCGCGCCCGGCTGGCCCGTCAACTGCTTGCCGTCATAGCCCACCGCGGGGCTCTGCAGCGCCAGTCCGAGCTTGACGGGCTGGGTCGCGTCTACCTGGAGCACGCCGTGCTCGAAGTCCCAGTCCGCCGCCACGGGCTCGTCGGCCCGCAGCAGCGGCAGCTCCAGCCCGGCCTGCGTCAGCCCGTGGCCGTACAGATGCTGCTCGGTCAGGATGACCAGCTCGCCCCGGTTGCCCCGGAAGTCGCCGACGGAGGCCACGCCCGCTTCGGGCAGGGCCAGAGCCGCCGCGTTGTCGGCAATCCGCAGGCACTGGAGGGCTTCATCGCGGCCGGTGGTGTTCGCGCCCAGGAGCGTGAAGGAGATGCGGTGCTGCCCGCTCTTGATCGGCCCGCGCCAGACCATCTCGTTGATGCCGCCCGGCTTGACCTCCAACACATCACCGGGGCGTAGCTCGCAGGCGACCGCCTGCGTCGCAGCCGCCGCCCCCTCCGGCTGCACACGCACCCCGATCAGCCCGGCATAGCACCGGCTGGCCTCGGGACGCTGACCCACCACTTCCAGCTTCAGCGTGTGCGGGCCCGCCGCCAGTTGCTGCCGGCCCAGCGGCACCCGCTGCGAAGCCACCGCCGGGGCGTAGTGGTCCACCTTCTCGGCCACGACCTTGCCATCGAGGGACAGCTTCACGAAGCCCCGGTCCGCGTAGTTGAGCAGGTCCACGAACACCTCGCCCGTCACCGGCTGCGCCAGCGTGAAGGGCATCTGCACCCACGCACCCGGTGCGGGAGCCTTGAGCAGCACAATGTCTATCGAGGACAGCTTCGACAGCAACTCGGCCGGCGTGCCGGGGCCGCAGGTGCAGTCGGCCTGCAGGGCGGGGAAGCCGAGCCAGCCCTGGGGTAGGCCGCGCGGCAGTTCCCTGACGCGCACGGCCTGCTCCCTGGCGTCCCATGAGCCGCCCGGCACTTCCCAGGTCGTCTCCAGCTTCATGTTCTGGCTGTCGGTGCGGAAGGTCAGGTCGTCGCACACCAGGGCATAGCGTCCGGTGCGCAGCGCCAGCGTCCGCCGCCAGTTGGCGAAGGGCAGCTTCGGCACTTCGCCCACGCACACGGCCGTGCCGCCGAGGACGTCGCGCCGGAGCAGTGCTCCGTCCATCGCCACCTGCGGCTCGACCATCCCGTCGGCGCTGGACAGCACCTGGTTGTGGTAGCCCTTCAGCATCGTCGTCCCCGCCAGGCGCAGCTCCAGCAGATCGTACGTGTGATAGGGGTTGCGCCCAGCGCCGTTGTAGCCGTCCAGCAGCACATAGTCGCTCGCCGGACCCAGCGCGCTGCGGTAGCTGCCCCAGCGGAACGACTGGTTCTGCGGGAAGCTGGCGCCCCGCGCCTTCCACATGGCCTCGGGCATCCAGTGGATCGTCCAGGTGTTGACGACATCCGTGGGCGGCGCGGCCTTGAACTCGGGGCCGGGCCAGAAGGACTGCCCCAGACGGAAGATGTCCTGGTCGAGCGTGATGTGCTCCCGGTACCACAGCCAGCGGCCGTCGCCCAGGATGTACGCCGCCTTGTTGAGCATGTTGAGGGCCGAGGCCGTCAGGCCCCAGTCGTTCTCCAGGCCCGTGGACAGGATCTCCTGCGTCTCGAAGGTCCGCCGCAGGTTCGCCATCATGTCCGGGTCGCGCTTCCCGGTGAAGAGCAGGTAGTCCAGCATCGGGTCATAGTACGAGGTGAACCAGAAGAGGTGGTCATTGTACGAGGCCATCCAGTAGGTGCGCTTGAGGGCCTCGAAGTAGTGGTCCCCCGCCGCCATGCACCGTTGCCAGACGGGGGAGGGGTGGTCCTTTTGGAAGTAGCGCCCCAGCGCATAGAGCGCGAAGGCGGCCCAGTCGCCGTGCCGGTCGCCGACGATCGGCTGGGGGTCCGTCTTCCCGTACACGCCCTCGACGACGCGGTGGGGCAACTGCCGCGCGAGGGCGTTGGTGATCTTCAGCCGCTGGGCGTCGGTGAGGTCCGGGCTCTCCTCGATGAGGTCCCACAGCACCACCATCATGTGCGCCGCGTAGTGGTACGGCCCGGCCAGCGGGTCATTCTTGTTCTCGATCCGCTCGCCGTCGTACTCCTCGATCTCCTTGATGGCCTGCGCGTCGGGGAAGCTGAGCCGTAGGAACTCCTGCAGGCTCTGCTTGTCCCCGGTCATGTAGTAGTTGGCCATGTGCTTGGAGATCATGTTCCAGCCGAAGTAGCCGGAGCTACCGTACATCCTGGAGGCTTCCCAGATCTCCATCTGCTTGACATCGGTGGCGGGCTTGTACGCCGGGTCGAGCTTGATCTCGGCTAGCCAGCCCAGCGCCAACTCCCCCTTCCCCACCCGCACGGCGGACGTCCCGCCCGCCTGGCTCGCCCCCTGCCCGGCTCCGAGCGCCGCCCCTCCGGGCCCCAGTGCCGGCGTGGCACCCTCTCGGCTCGCCCCCCCTCCGGGCCCCAGTGCCGGCGTCCCGCCGGCCCCGAGCTTCCCGATCAGCACCTCCGTCCCCGCCTGCACACCGGCCACATCGCTGCCGCCGACGAACAGGAAGTTCTGCCCGTCCCCGTGCGGGCTGTGCAGTGTCCGCACCACATACCCGCCGGGGCCGGGGTATTTGAGGTCCAGGAAGGTGTAGCTCTCGTCATACAGATGGCTGATGAACGAGTTGGTGGAGCGGTTGCCCAAGAGCACGAGGTTGCGGAAGGCCGAGGTGTCTGAGCGGAGCATCAACTCGAAGTCGGTGAAGACCGAGACCTCAACGCCGGTGGCGGCCTTGATGGCCGCCTGCAGCTTCTTGCCCTCGGCCGCGTACGGCTTCGGCGCGACGATGGTCGCTTCGGGCTTGCCCGCCCGCACCAGCCAGGTCGTCAGGTGCAGGTCCTTGAGCTTGTCATACTGCGGCACGACGGGTTCGGGGATCTGGGGTGCGGCAGGTTGCGCAGCCACGGGGGGCGCCTCCACTCCGGATTGCAGTCTCACGTCATCCACGATCACCTGCGGCGTCGGATCGCGGTGGCAGTACAGGTAGATCGTCGCGGTCTTCGCGTCCGGCGGCGCGATCATGTACGCCGCCACCTCACCAAAGCCCTCGGCCGGCGCGACCAGCGGCACCTGGACGAACTTGTCGCTGGGCTGGAAGCGCAGTTGCAGTTGCGCCCCGGCAGTGGACGCTCCGGCGCTGGTCGAGACCTGCACGCTGACCTTGTAGGGGGCGCCCGCCTGGATGGGCACGGACTGCGTGACGCCGATCTCGTGGGTGGTGCTGCCATCGGCGATCAGCAAGCCCTGGCCGGTGCGTCCCGGTACGAGCGAGAGCTTCTGGGTCGGCTGCCCGCCGGCATACAGCCCCCAGGCTACGGGCACGCCCTTGTCCGTGAGGCCCTCGTCAAAGGAGGCGTTCTTGAGGGGAACATCCTCGGCGGCGAGCAGTGGCGCGGCACAGAGCAGCAGGAGCAACAGGATGGGGGTACGCATGGCTGGCGGCCTCCGTGGCAGGGGACGGTGGATGGCCGGAGGTTCGGTGTGGGGGGAGGGAGGACCTGCGGAGGCAACGGGCTGGAAAGCCCGCGGTCCAACGGCGGGCGGCTCTGGAGAGCCGCGCTCCAACGGCTGCCGGCTGGAAGCCGGCGGTCCTACGGCTGGGCGGAGTAGACGTCGAGGGCCAGGTTGTCGTGCTCACCTGCGATCAGCTTCGCCCAGCCCGCCGCCCCGACCATCGCCGCGTTGTCGGTGCAGAGCTTGAGAGGCGGATAGCGCACGGGGAGGCCCAGTTCCTCGCCAAGCTGCGAGAGGCGCTCGCGCAGGAGCTTGTTGGCCGCGACCCCGCCGCAGAGGAGGATCTGGCGGAGGCCGCTATCGGCCGGCTCGGCCTCCGAACGGCTCCTCACCCCTGCCCCTCTCCCGCGCGGTGCGGCCGCGCCGGAGAGGGGTTCAGCGGCCGCCTTCCGCACGTTCCGCACCAGCGTGTCCACCACTGCCTCCTGGTACGAGGCCGCCAGGTCCGCGACCGGAAGTTCGCCTGCCTGGCGTAGCTGCTCCACCAGCCGCAGCAGCGCCGTCTTCAGCCCCGAGAAGGAGTAGTCCAGGGAGCCCTCGATGACCGGGCGGGGCAGGTCGAACCGAGCTTCGCCGTGCTCCGCTGCCGCCTGCATCGCGGGGCCACCGGGATAGCCCAACTCCAGCACGCGTGCCGCCTTGTCGAGTGCCTCCCCGGCGGCATCGTCGCGGGTGCAGCCAAGCAGCTCCATCTCAGCGCGCGAGCGCAACAGCACGAGGTCGCTGTGGCCCCCCGAGACGATCAGGCAGAGCGCCGGGAAGTCCTCGGGCGCCCCCTCGGAGGGGCCGGCTACTAGCCGGCCCGATAGGTCGCAGAAGTTCGAGTTCACGTGGGCATCTAGATGGTTGACGCCCACCAGCGGCAGGCCCGTGGCCAGACAGTAGGCCTTCTGGGCGCTGACGCCCACGAGCAGCGAGCCGATCAGCCCCGGCCCGTTCGTGACCGCCAGGCCCCCGAGGTCATCCCACGTCACCCCGGCCTCATCCAGCGCCGCCTGGACGACATGCGTGATGGCCTCCACATGCTTGCGGGACGCCACCTCGGGCACGACGCCGCCGAAGAGGGCGTGGATCTCCTCCTGGGAGGCGACATGCGAGGACAGCACGCGCCGCCCGCCGGCCACGACGGCCGCCGCCGTGTCGTCACATGAGGTCTCGACGGCGAGGACCAGTTCAGACTTCAAGGCATAGCTCATAGTCGTGACGTTCCAGCCAGCGGTCGTAGGCTTCCTGCAGCCGCTCGATCTGCGATGGGGCCTCCAGGTCGGGGATGGCGACGATGATCGCGTCCTCGTTGGTGTCCTGGTAGTACCCGCGGCGGCGATGCAGGTACTCAAAGCCCAGCTTGGCGTACAGCGCCGCGGCCCCGTAGTTGCTGACGCGGTACTCCAGGATGGCGTAGGGGTTGCCGTACTCGCGGGCCTGCTGCAGCATGGTGAGCATCAGGATCTCGCCCAGGCCCCCCCGCCGGTACTGCGGGTCTACGGCGATGGTGCAGATGTGCGCTTCGCCCGCGAACATCCAGGTGCCGATGTAGCCGGCGAGCCGGTCCTCCACCTCAGCCACGAAGAAGTGGCTGCCCAGCCGCCCGCTCAGCTCCTCGCGGAGCGACTGCTCAGACCACGGGCTGGAGAAGCTCGCGTTCTCGATGCGGACGACGTCGGGGAGGTCGTCAAGATGGGCGCGCCGGATCCGCAGCCGCCGCCGAGAGGGGCCTGTCCCGACGGAGGGGTCTGTCCCCGGAGGAGCGGCGCCGCCGCTCTGCAGGGGGCTGACCCCGTCAGCACACGCGCCCGCCATGGGGTCAGCCCCCTCCGGGGACAGACCCCGCGCCAGGTCCATGTTCCGCATCCGCTCCGCCTGCGAGGCGAGGAGGTACAGCGGTTGCAGCGTGAAGGCCGCGCGCGGGTCCGCCTCCTCCACGCGCGCTGCGGCCAGGTGGGCCACCTCGGCCGCTCGGGGGTGTGTCTGGCAGACGATCAGACCACTCGGCAGGGAGGAGACCATGTCTCCCAGCGCGTCCGTGGCCGGGCCGATGATGTGCCGGATGCCGTCTAGCAGGTCGGGCAGTTCCTCCACTGCCACGACGCGCGGGGCCGACAGCTCGCGGGCGCCGCCCGCGGACCGGGCCCACAGCCCGGCATAGACATGGCCCCGCCGCGCCTGCTGCAGCACCAGCAGACGCTCCCCCTCCCCCACCTCGGCCGCGGCGGCGATGGCCTCCTGAGTGGGCACGCCCACCAGCGGCAGGCCCAGCACATGGGCCAAGGCCTTGGCGGTGGCCATGCCGACACGCAGGCCGGTGAAGGAGCCGGGGCCCCGGGAAACGGCGATCGCGTCGAGGGCCCAGCCCTGCGCGCTCTTCACGCCCGGCAGCGCCGCGATCCGCGCGGTCAGCTTCTCGCACAGGTCCATGCGGCTGGGGAAGCTCTCGCCGGTGATGACGCCGTCATCCCACAGCGCGATGCTGCTCACATACTCGGAGGTCTCCAGCGCTAGTACCCGCATTGGCGCAAGTGCTCCAGCAATTCCCGCGCGCGGGGCCCGTGGGCCAGCACGGTCAGCACGCGCGCGTCGTCGACATGGCGGCAGTCAATCTCCAGGTGGTCGGGAGGCAGGGCGTCGGCCACATTGGCCGCCCACTCGATCGCGACGGCTCCATCGGCAAGCCAGTCGTCCAGCCCCATGTCGAGCAGTTCGTCACCACTGGTCAGGCGGTAGGCATCCACATGATACAGCAAGGGCGCGGAGCCGGGAGGAGCGGTCTGGTGGCGACGCATGATGACGAACGTGGGCGACGTGACACGCCCGACCGCGCCCAGGCCGGCCGCCAGGCCCTGCACGAACACGGTCTTGCCGGCGCCCAACTCCCCGTTGAGCGCAATGACATCACCGACGCCGAGCGCGCCGGCCAGGCACTCGCCGAGCCGTCGTGTGGCTTCGGGGCAGGTTGTGGTGAGGGTGAGCATGGTTTGTGTTGTGCAATGCCATCACTTATGCTATCATGATGGCACCAGACGCTCCTAGAAGGTGGTCCACGTGACACGCATGCAGATACAGCTAACGACAGAGCAACACCAGCGCCTGCGTGACCTAGCCCTGCGCCGCCAGGCGTCCGTCGCGAAGCTGGTTCGTGACTTCATTGACGACGGCCTGCGCAAGTCCACTGAGCCGGACCGCGCCGATGCGGTGCGGCGTTTCCTGGCGTCGGCTGGCAGCGGGCACTCAGGGCATTCTGACATCTCGCGCCGACACGATGACTACCTCGAGGAGGCGTACCGGTCTTGACCACGTTTGTGGACACTTCGGCCATCTTCGCGTACTACGACACTGATGACGAGGCCCATGATGTGATCGCCCCGCTTTGGGCAGCTCTGCTCGCAGCGGATGCCCAGCTAGTGACCACGAACTACGTCCTGCTGGAAGCGGCTGCATTGCTCCAGCGCCGCCTGGGCATGCAGTGGGTGCAGCGTCTACAGACGGAGGTCCGGCGGATCGTCCAGATCGTCTGGGTGGACGACGAGCTGCATGACCTCGCCGTCACTGCCACGCTGGCAGCCAACCGGCGCCATCTGTCGCTTGTGGACAACCTCAGCCTCGAGATCATGCGGCGTCTGGGCATCAACTACGCGCTGGCCTGCGATGAGCACTTCACCGAGCGCGGCTATGAGCTTCCGCCGTTGCCACCCACCTGAGCCGTCGGCACTGTCTCGAAGATCACATACGGCGGGCATTCCTCCAGCAGCCGTACGTGGCGCGGCCAACGCGCCTGCACCTGCCGCCAGTAGGTCGGCCTCGCCAGGCCGAGCTTGGCCGGCGCGGTCGTCAGCACCTCGGCCTCCCGCGCGAACGGGACCCACTTGCCTTCGGTATGCCCCATGTTGCCCGGGTAGTCGTACTCCGACACCGGGTCGCCCACCGACATGACGCCGTACGGGTAGTAGTACAAGGCCGAGGGCGGGGTGTAGCCATAGCATACCAGGGCCTCGCCCGGGGCCGCATGGTCCGCCGCCGCGGCCAGGACGGGCTGCTCGGTGATGACATGCGGCGGGGCCTTGCCCACAAAGCCGTAGGTGACGTGCAGCGGCACGATGAGGGCTGCCGCCAGTGCCACACACGCTAGGTCGCGCCGGTCCGTCGCAGCCGCTGCCAGCACCACAATCCCCCCGACCAGCAAACAGCCCGCCCACACCGGGGTCATCACCCCCGCCGGCAGCCCGGCCTGCGGGAAGAGACGCTGGCCGAAGACACCGACCCCCGCCCCAAACAGCAACGCCAGAGCGCCGGAGGACAGCAAGCTCCAGCGCCCCTCACGGCCGGGGCCGGCCAGATGTCGCCCGATCAGCAGCGCCACCGCCGGCACCGCCGGGATGATGTACTGGATGAACTTCACTGGCGGCGGGATGTAGACGGCGATGGTGGTCAGCACGCACAGGCCCAGCAGCAACGTGAGGCGCCCCGCCGCTTCGCCCGGGCGGCGCAGGTCGCGCCAGGCCCGTCGCACCACCCCGGGGACGCATAGCGTCCACGGCAGGATGCCGCCGAGCAAGAAGGCGATCGTGTGCCACCACGGCTGCCGGACCGGCGCCTGGCGCGTGAGGCGCCAGGCGTTTTCGTGGCCGAAGAAGAACGCCAGATAGCCCGGGTTGGCCCGCTCGCAGGCCCAGTACCACGGTACGGTCAGCACCAGGAACAGGCCGAGGCACAGCGCCCATGGCACATGCCGCAGGGCCCCGAGCCGTCGCGTCAACGCCAGCGCCAGCAGGAAGGGCACGCTCACCAGCACCAGCGCGATCGGCCCCTTGGTCAGCATGCCCAAACCCAGCAGGCCGGCGGCGCCCACATACCCCAAGCGACGCTCGCGCCCGCCCTCGGACGCCCACCAGCAGCACCAGAGGGCCCCGGTGATCACCGCCGCCAGCGGCATGTCAAACCGCGCATGGCGGGCCATGCAGAACCACAGCAGACTGGAGCCGAGCACGACGGTGCTGCAGAGCGCCTCGCGCGGGCCGAACACCCGCCGGGCCATCCCATACACCAGCGCCGTGCACAGGGCCGCGCACAGCATCGTGGGCAGCCGGAAGGCCCCCTCGGTCTCGCCGAACAGGGCCATGCTGGCCGCGTCCATCCAGTGCAGCAGCGGGGGCTTGTCCAGGTAGGTCAGGCCGTTGAGGCGCGGGGTGACGAAGTCGCCGCTGCGCAGCATCCCGCGGGCCACGGCGGCATAGCGTGGCTCGCCGCGGGCGATCAGGCCGAAGCTGCCGAGGCCGAAGCCGTAGACGAGGCAGGCTACCAGGAAGACAAGCAGTGTGGCGCGGCGCGCGGCGCTCACGGCGAGCCGCTCTCCCCGCCGGGGTCGGCCGGAACGGGCGCCCCATCACCAGGCGCCTGAACCTCTGGACGCGGCCGCCAGCGGCGCAGCACCAGCGCCGAGGCCCCGGTGGCCATCAGCAGCGCCCCCCACACGTCAGCCGGGTGGTGCATGCCCACCGCAATGCGGGACAACCCCACCAGCACCCCGACGAAGAAGACCGGCACGCTGGCCCCCGGCACGAAGGCCAGGGCCACGGTCGCGATCGCAAAGACCGAGGCCGTGTCGGCGGACGGGAACGAGCGGTAGCGGTTACCCGAGGGTCGGGCGTCGGGGCCATCCAGGGGCACGAGGCGGTATTCGTACTTCGGGCGCTCCCGGCGCACCGTGAGCTTCGTGGCGTTCACGACGATGCCCGTGGCCAGCAGACAGCCCAGAGTCAGCGCCAGCCACCGGTGAGCCAGCCGCCGACGCAGCAGCAGCCCGACCCCGTAGACCAGCAGGAGCGCGATCACCTGCTTGTCGAGCTTGCCCAGGGGCTTGATGAAGGGCAGGGCCGCCTTGAAGGCCGCGTTGGTCTGCAGGGCGTGCTGTATCTGCAGCGTATACGGGTCCACCCAGAGCCAGATGGCCGGCAGCGCGACCAGGCCCAGCAGCCACAGGCATAGCCACGGGCAGCGGCAGCACGGGCGGGTGGGCGCGGTCTCCTGGCTCACAGCGGGGGCGCTCCTTCGTCGGCGGCAGGTGGCGCGGGCGCGTCCGGCGGCTGCCAGAACTGCAGCCCCGCGCCGATCAGACTCAGGGCAATGCCCGCCACACGCTGCAACACCCCCACCGCCAGGGCCGCCGATTGCGGGATCCCGGCCCACTGCAACAGGAGCAGCGTCGCTCCCTCGGTCCAGCCGATGTTGCCGATGCTGACCGGCACGATGCCGGTGATCTTCAGAATGACCGCCACGGCCACCATGCGCAGGATGGGCAAGGGGTGCCCCAGCGCCGCGCACCAGTACTGCACCGCCAGACCCGTGCCCATGATGCCCACACACGACACCAGCCACGAGGCGGCCAGGCTGCCCCGGTGGTGGCGGTACTGCAGCAGCGCGCTGGACACCTCGATGAGCTTGTCCACGACTTTGCGCGCCAGTCGGGCGACCGTGCCGGAGGGCTGGGCGCCCGCGGCCGAGACCTGGCGTCGCGCCAGCAGCACTGTCGTCACTGCGGCCAGCGCCCCGCCGCCGAGCAGGATGAGCATCGTGTAGCGGAAGGGCGGGAAGTCCACGAAGGCGCCGATGACGAGCCCGAAGACCACCAGTGAGCCCCAGCCAACCACCGCGCGATCCACCACCACCGAGGCCACCACAGTCGCCGTGGTGCCCTGGCCCCCGCGCACGGCCAGATACGACTTGGCCACATCGCCGCCGACGGTCGAGGGCATGAAGTTGTTGTAAAACAGGGCGATGAAGCCCAGCCGCAGGGTCTCGGCGAAGGGGAGGCGCACGCCGGCCGGCGGGAGCAGCAGGTGCCAGCGCAGGATGGAGATGACCCGCACGGCCAGTTCCACCACGAGCGCCCAGGCTACCCACGCGGGGATCAGCTCGCGCAGCGCTGTCCACGTCTCACCCAGCGGCACGGCGCGCAGCACGATGCCGACGAGCAGCAGCGTGGCCAGGAGACGTACCAGGAGGAGAAGAGGGCGTTTCCGACCGGAGGTGTCCTTCGTCATAGTCGGCGAGGAGTGTAGCAGATTCGCGGGCGGAAGACCAGAAGCCCGGCGGCCGGGGCCGAGATGGGGCCAGTGCGGAATCCGGGGCGCGTGGAGGGGATGACGAGCAAAGGGGGAACCCTCCGCCGACGAGCGCCGAGTCAGCAACGCGCGGGCGCGGACGTCCCGGATGCGCCCACGCGACACCCACCAAGGAGACTTCCATGAGCAAGAGCATCATCAACCTGGCCATCGTCGGTTGCGGCGGCATTGCCGGCGCGCACCTGAACGGCTACACCAACCTCATCAAGGCCGGCTACGACCGCTTCCGCTTCGCCGCCCTGGTGGACCCGAACCCGGCCAATGTCGAGAAGTTCCAGACGCGCATCAATGAGCTGACCGGCGATGTGCCGCCGGGCTTCGCCACCGTCGAGGAGATGCTCAAGGCCGGCCCGATTGACGGGGTGGACATCTGCTCGCCCCACGCCATGCACCATGTCAACGCAATCCCCTGCCTGAAGCAGGGCATCCCGGTCATGATCGAAAAGCCCTGCGGCATCACGATCAAGGCCAGCCACAAGATCCTGGCGGCGTCGGAGAAGTCCGGGGCGTTCGTGGCCACCGCCGAGCAGGTCCGCCGCTGCAAGCCCGCGCGGGCGATGGAGTGGGCCATCAACAAGCAGAAGATGATGGGCGCTCCGCGCTTCATGACCATGCAGGTGTTCGGCTACCAGCAGTTCGACTGGACCGCCTACGCCTTCGCGTGGCGCGGGCTGAAGCTCCTGGGCGGCGGCGGGATGCTCGTGGACGCCGGCGCGCACTTCACCGACATGATGCTCCACGTCTTTGGCCCGGTGAAGGAAGTCACGTGCGACCTGCGCACCTTCTTCCAGCCGACCCTCAACGGCCCGCTGGGGATCGGCAAGAAGAAACTGGATGTCGAGGACACGTGGCTGGCGCAGCTCCGCTTCGAGAGCGGCTTCATCGCCGACTGGGGCTACTGCCGCGAGGCCCGGGGCCACAAGACCCGCACCGGCGTGTACTACGGCTCCAAGGGCTCGCTGCGCGACAAGCAGGAGTGGATGCACCCCTTCCAGTTCGGCGCCGACTTCGTGGACAACGACGGCAACGAGCTGGCGTACGAAGAGATCGAGAAGCAGTACATGGCCAGCCTGAAGCCCAAGCAGCAGGAGAAGCTCTTCCCGTACGGCCTGGGCGACGGCATGAGCAACGAGACGTGGGACTTCGTGGACGCGATAGACAAGGGCCGCCAGCCGGAAGTCACCGGCTATGATGGCATGATGGCCAAGGCCGTCTGCTACTCGCTCTACGAGTCGGCCGCAGCCGGCAAGTGGGTCAGCGTAGCGGACGTGGCGAGCGGGAAGGTGAACGCCTACCAGAAACCGATCGATGAGTTCTGGAAGATCTAGGACTGGCGGTCCATCGCATCGAGGGGAAGGCCGTCAGTGGCACACAAGAGGCGCCAGAACAAGAGGCCGAAGAGCAAGAAGCGAACTCAGGCTCCGCGCGAGCGTGGCGGTACGCGAGGCCAGGGCCGAGGCGGCGGGCTAGCCGCTGGCTCCGCTTCGACTGCCGCCGGAGGCGGGCGGGAGGGCGGCCGCAGTCAGGAGACGCGTCGAACACTGTCTCTGAATGTGATGGCTGGCCTCTTGGTCGCACTCATTCTGGTGATCCTCGGCTTGGTGCACGAACTCGTGGTCCCCGGGGTCGGCCGCGCTCAACGTGGCGACATTGAGCGGATTGAGAGCCGCCTCAAGGACATCGATCGCACCATCAGCAGACTCGCGACGGATCCTCAGACGCGTGAGCCCGAGACCCGCCCGACCCAGAGGGAGATCATCGCGAAGGCCCGCAGCCATGCCCCACCCAGCGGCGCGACGCAGGCGCTGCTTGACGCGGTTGAGGAAGACATCCTCAAGAGCGGCGTACTGATCACCCAAGGCAGGCTCCACGGGGCCGAAGCGAGCTTGCGCAATGCCCGCCGCAGGCTCTCTGAGCTGCCAGCGGCAGCGGCTACACAACAAGGTCGCTACTTTCTGGAGGCCATGTTGAGCCTCCAACACTCTTCCCTTCTTGCCTTTCAGGGAGATATGCGCGGCGCGGCGGCAATGGGCGCGAGCGGCCTCCCAGCTGCAGACAACGCACGCGATCCCATGCTCCGCCGTCTTCTGCTCATGCAGGTGGCCAGCGCTGAAGCCGACTGCGGTCAGTGGGACGTCGCCGCGGAGCACGCAGAAGAAGCCCGACGCCTTGGTCCGGATGATGCCCGAGCCACCGTGTTGTCTGGCGTGTGCTATGACATGCTGTCGCGACCTGACTTGGCACTGAGGAGGTTCGACACAGCGATCGCTCAGCTATTCCGCGGTACCTCGCTGGAGGAACCCGAAGCCACACACCTGCTGGCCACATCGTACTCGAACCGAGCTATACTTCAGTGGCGGCTAGGACAGCTAAGGGACTCGAAGACCGACTTCGACATGGCTGTGGCCATTCTGCAGCGCATGCAGAAGGACGGCAACGATGTCCGGTACGAACTCGCCCACTTCGTCAACAACCGCGGCAACATCCTCGGGAACCTAGGCTACGCCCTCGCTGCCTACTTGGAGCACCGACGTGCGCTCAAGATGCAGCGCGCACTGCAATCGGGGGCGCCGAGCGTGATGGCGCCCGAGATCGCCATGACACTGAATGACATGGGCAATACGCTCACAGGCCTGCATCTGGCGGTGCTGGCGGAGAGCCGCTTTGGTGAGGCTGAGAGGATGCTGCTACCCTTAGCGGACAGTGACGAGATCGGGTACGGACGCGAGCTGGCGCTTGTCCTGTATAACCGGGCGGAATGCCTCAACCTCACGTTCCGTGCCAAGCGTGCTCTGGATTGTGCTACCCGTTCGGTCGCGATCTTCAAGCGTCTGGATGCGGCTCTGCCGAACTGTTATCTTGAGGACTATGCGAACGCTCTCAGCGTTCGGGCCCACGCCCTATGGATGCTGAATAGGGATGGAGAAGCGGCGGATGCGTCCGGTGATGCGGTCGCCGTGCGAAGACGACTTGCATCCCTGAACGAGCACCTTCACCGACACGGGCTTGCCATCGCACTGAACAACCAGGCCGTCGTGCTGGAGGCCTGTGGGCGATGGGAGGAAGCGAAGGACGCCGCGAAGGAATCCGATCAGGTCCTGCGCAGTCTGATGACGGATACGCCGGGAGCATACAGGAGCGAGGCGATAGCGTTCTGGATGGCGCGCCGCGCGATGGCTGTTAGGCACTGGGTTCGGGGCGTGCTAGGGGCTATCTGGCCATGGTGAGTTCGGCGCGGTTGCTGCCTCATCCGAGTCGGCGGGATGCGGACTGTAGCTCGTATCGCAATCACAGCCCTGCCGAGGGAGGAACCATATGATCACGGTGTCTGGCCCCTCCGCCCGCATCGCCTTCGTCGGCGCGGGCAATCACTCGACCGAGTCGCTCTACCCCAATATCGCTCACATCCCCGAGTTCGACCTCGTGGGCGTGTGCGACCTGGACGCGGAGAAGGCAGAGCGGGCCGCGCACCTGTACGGGGCACCGCAGTGGTTCACGGATGTCGCCACGATGCTCGCCGAAGTGAAGCCGGAGGGGGTGTGCATCTGTGGCATGCCCGACATGCACCATGCGGTTGGGCTGCAGGTGCTGCGGGCCGGGGTGCCCTTGTTCACTGAGAAGCCCCCGGCGTTCACCGCCGCCGAGGCTGCCGAACTGGTGCAGGCCGCGGAGGCCAGCGGCGTGTGGGGCATGGTCGCCTTCATGAAGCGCGTCGCCCCGGCCAATGTCGTGGCGAGGGAGCTGATTGACCGCGGCTCCGCCCCCAACGCCAGTAGCGCAGGCGGCTCGCCTGCGCGCGCGGGCGAGGCCGCCCGCGCTACTGCGGAAGGGGGCGCCGGCACTGTGGGAGACATCTTCGGCGGTCTGAACTCACTGGCGATGATCCACGGCTCCGGCCCGTACACCGAGATCCGCCGGATGCTGCTGTTCAATGCCATCCACATGCTCGACCTCGCGCGGTTCTTCGCCGGTGATGTGGCCGAGGTCTTCTGCCATCGCTCGCCCGCGGGCAGCGCCGTCCAGGCGCTGTCGATCAGCTTCCGCTTCGTCAATGGCGTCGTGGGCCAGCTCAACATGAACTCCTCGGTCACATGGCGCGACTGCTTCGAGCAGGTGTACCTGAGCGGCAAGGGCGCGGCGATGCTCATTGATGCCTCGCGCGAAGTGCAAGTCATGTCCGGCCAGAGCCGCTTCGCCGACGCCCCCGGCGTGGACACTGCCGGCTGGGGCAGCCGCTACTACGTGTCGGGCAACCTGTCGGGCTGGACTGCCGGCGGGCACTACACGCGCGGCTACCACGGCGAGCTGCAGCATTTCGCGCGCGCTGTGCTGGGGCAGGTCGCGCCGGCTGCGACACTTGTGGATGGCCTGCGCGCGATGGAGCTGATCGAGGCCATCATGCAGAGCACCGAGACCGGGCAGCCGGTCAGCCTGTGATGTGAGGGGATGAAGTGCGACACCCGTGACGCTACCGGGGGGCGCGAGACACCGAACGGAGTAGCCCATGAACCTCCTGGTCCTCAACGGCAGCCCTAACCGCGATCAGGGCAACACGCACAAGGTCCTGCAGCCCTTCGTGGACGAGGCGCAGAAGCTGGGCGCCAGTGTGGAGACGCAGTTCGTCGCCGATCTGGACGTGCAGCCCTGCCGCGGGTGTTACGCGTGCTGGAAGGCGCGCGGGGACTGCGTCATCGAGGACGACATGCGCTGGCTGCTGCCCAAGATGGCGGCGGCCGATGTGCTCGTGCTCGGCGTGCCCCTCTATGTGTTCCACATGCCCGCGCCGATGAAGGCCATCCTCGACCGCACCATCCCGCTCGCCAGCCCGCAGATCGAGATCGTGGAGGGCGAGTGCCGCCACCTGCCCCGCGAGGGCACGGGGGCCGACATGATCCGCTCGATGCTGCTCGTGTCGGTGTGCGGCTTCTGGGAGGTCGAGCACTTCGACGTGCTGGCCACCTGGACCGAGACCTTCTGCCGCACCGCGGGCGCCCGCTGCGCCGGGAAGCTGCTGCGCCCCCATGCGTATGCCTTCGCCGCCATGCCGGGGGTCGTGCCGGCCAAGAGCAAGGTCGTTCGCGCCCTCAAGCGGGCAGCGCACGAGCTGGTCGGCGAGGGCCGGGTGTCGCCGGAGACCGAGGGCGCGGTCGCCGCGCCGCTGATGAGCCAGGAGGCCTATCTGAAGGCCGCCAACCGGTCGTGGTAGGACGGACACGCACTCCCACCGTGTGACAAAGGAGCCCCATGTCCCGCCAACTCGCCCTCGACGCCATTCGCTGCCAGGCCGCACCGCGCATGGCCCACACGGAGTACAGCCTCGGGTACCACCACGACTACATCAAGCAGACCACCGGCCTGGCCTCGAACGAGCCGGGGGCGATGCGGAAGCTGTACGAGCTGTGGGAGATCGACTTCAACTGGGGGACCCACGAGGGCCTGCACGGGGATTGGGGCAGCCGGGGGCGGGCAACCGACATGGGCCACGCCGTCTATGCCGCCGATGGCAGCGACTTGCGCCAGCCCCGGGAGTGCCCCTTCAAGACCGTCGAGGAAGTCTGGGCCTTCGACCCCATCGCCGAGTACGGCCTGCCCGACTTTGACGAGCAGGTCGCGGCGTATGAGCAGATGGTGCAGGACAACCGCACGAACTGGCCCGACCAGCTCACCACCGGCGGGTACTACAAGAGCACCGTATCCGGGTGCATCGCTGCCTTCGGGTGGGACATGTTCCTGCTGGCCTGCGCGGACCGGGCGAAGATCGAGCCGGTGCTGGAGCACTTCGCCCAGTGGACGCTCTTCCACATGCGCGCGTGGGCCGAGACGAGCGCCGAGGCCATCATCCAGCATGATGACTTCGTGTGGACCGAGGGCGCGTTCATGAACCCGGACATCTACCGCAAGGTCATCATCCCGAACTTCGCGGAGATGTGGAAGCCGCTGCACGCCGCGGGCAAGCAGGTGCTGTTCATCTCGGACGGCAACTACATGGAGTTCGCCGAGGACATCGCGGCGGCGGGGGCGGACGGGTTCTTCTTCGAGCCCATGCACAAGTTCGAGTTCATGGTCGAGCGCTTCGGCTCGTCCCACTGCCTGATCGGCAGCGACGTGGACTGCGTGGACATGGCCTTCCGGCCGTGGGAGACCGTCCGGGCCAGCATGGACCGCACCTTCAAGCTGGCGGAGCGGTGCCGGGGCCTGATCTGGGCGGTAGGCAACCACCTGCCGGCGAACATCCCCGACGCGATGATGCAGCGGTACATCGAGTGCTTCCTCGAACACAGAAAGCGGTGATGCTGCGGAGCAGACCTGACGCTTCGCCGGCGCCCCGCGGTCCGCACAGCGGAATCGGCACGGGCCTGGCAGGTGATTGCGTACGGGTGGCGAACGACAATAAGGACTATCTGCGTCTGCTGTGCTCTTTTCTTGGCCATTGTCACTGATCTGCACGATCCGCGGGCGGGGCCCGCTTGGATACCGATCCCTGTGAAGCCATGAGGAGGCGTAGCCATGCGACGCAAGTGCGGATTCACTCTCATCGAGCTGCTGGTGGTCATCGCGATCATCGCCATCCTGGCAGCGATTCTCTTCCCCGTCTTCGCCAAGGCCCGTGAGAAGGCCCGACAGACCACCTGCACCAGCAATCTCCGGCAGATGGCGACTGCGGTGCTGATGTACGCTCAGGACTATGACGAGCGGCTGCCCGGCCCGGTGGCCTGGAACCCAGGCCAGCCGTTGCCCTGGGATCTGGTCATCCTCCCCTACACCAAGAACTGGCAGCTCGTCATGTGCCCCAGCAACCCGCGCTCCAGCATGAACGCGTGGGGGCCGTACTACACGTTCACCCATCCCGCCTTCCCCACATACTCCTACAACGCCAACCTGGTGGGGGCCTCGCTGGGGCAGGTATCGGTGCCGGCGGAGACGTGCATGCTGGGGGACTCGCAGCACCCCGGGCTGTCGCTCCAGGACGTGCGCACGGCCTGGCCCAAGATCTGCGCCGACTTCGGCGGCCATGGCGGCTGTCCCGCGAAGGGGCCGATAGGGGATGCCCTCCCCTACGCGGCCCACAACGACGGCAACCTGCGCGCCTATTGCGACGGCCACGCCAAGTGGTGCGCCTTCCTGTCCATGGTGGGCGGGCAGTTGCGCTATGCGCTGTAGGGGGTGCTGACGGTCGTGCTCCGGTGCGGAGGGGGCGGCCATCCCGGCCTGCCCCCCTGGCGAGTGTGTGTTCCCGGGGGCGGTGCCGGCCCTCGTCGTGCAGGTTGTCCTCCCCCCCACGCCGAAGCCTCCGATCTGGTACTGCATCTCACAGCAGACATGACGAGAACCCCAAGAGGGCCCTATACATGCGGACCGCCGACCAGTCGCTGGCCGAGGTGAGCCGTGGAACCTGATGCCGACGCCAGAGGGAAGGCGGAGAGCCGCGCGCATGGGGGCCGGCCGCTTTGGCTGCGCGTGTTTGTGCAACTCATCCTGGGCGGGCTGCTGGGAGTGATCGCGCCGCTGTTGGCCGTGGCGCTCTCCCCGCTGTCCTCCCCGACGCTGCAGTGGGCTCTGGGCGCCGGGGTCCGCAAGACGGGCATGCTGGCGCTCATCCAGCTCGGGGGCGCCCTGCCCTATCTGCTGGCAGGAGCGATCGCGGTGGTGGTGACGTGGCTGGTCGTGCGCAAGCCGTGGGACGCCATGGGCGCCGTGGCGCTGGAGGCCGCCGTCGTCGTGACCTTCGGCGTCACCTGCCGGCCCTCCAGCGACGCTGCCATGCCGGCATGGTGGTGGCCGACGATGATTGCCGGTGAGGTGCTGGCGCTGTGCGTGGGGGCAGTGCTGGTCGCCCTCCTGCTGCAGCGACGAGGGCGGCAAGTGGCGACCGAACCGACCGACGCCGCCTTCCTGCCGTGAAAGGACATGACATGTGGACTGCCGATGAACTGCTGGCCGAAGCGGTCGGCGGGCGCGTGGGGAAGCGCTTCGTCGGGCTCGATGAGGTGGACGACCTGAGCGTCGCCGAACTGCAGCAGGGCGCGGCGCAGGTACTGGCCCGGCCGCAGAAGGCCGAGTTCATCCCCGGAGCCCGCCCACTGAGCCGCCGGCTCCTGGCCGCCCAGTGGACGCGCGTGATCGAGCGCGTCGGCCTGCCGGCGCGGCCCCGTGTGCTGGAGCTGTGCGCCGGGGGGAGTGATCCTGTGATCGTCGCGCTGGACGTGCTGTTCGGGGCCGCGGCCGACTATGTGACCGTGAACTTGAACCGCAAGCTCACCGAGGAGCTGATGGCGCGCTTTGAGGACCTCGACCTGCGCGCGGCGATCATCGAGGACGACGCCCAGAACGTGCCCCGGCTCTTCGCCGAGCCGGTCTTCGACTGCGTCTGCTTCCATCACGCGGTCAACGACATCCTGGAGACCGCGGTGGCCGAAGCGCACGGCTGGGACACCCGCGACCTGGACTGGTGGCCCAACGAGCGGCAGATGATCGAGTGGATGGACGAGCAGTACCGGGCCGACGGCATGGAGGCGGTGGGCCTGCCGCAGCTGCGGCGCATCTTCACCGCCGCCGCACAGGTCGTCAAGCCGGGCGGGACGCTCATCTTCGACCATTGGACGTGGGAATACCACCTCAGCCTGGACTGGTTCCCGGGCGAGCTGTTCAACAACCTGATCCCGCTGGCGCGGGAAGTGGCGCTGGCGCTGCCGGTGGGGCTGGAAGAAGTGACGCCGGAGGGTCTGGACCGGCAGTGGTGGATGGTGCTGAGGAGACTGTAGCCACCACAGACAGAGGGAGTGAGGTCCCGTGGCGACAGACTGGCAACTCATTCGCACGGTGATGAACGGGGTCCTGGACGCCTGCGAGGCGATGGAGGCGCTGGCGCCCGATCTGTACGCCGGCGAGTACGAGGCGCGTTCGGACTACCAGGACGATGTGTGCGTAGGTGACTTCCTGAACCGCTTCTGGCTGTACCCTGAAGGCGCCCAACGCGACCTCATCCGCTTGCGGGCCGCCCTGGGGTGTGCCATGGACCACCCGCCGGAGGTGGCCCGGGCCTTGGTCGCAGCGGCGATGGCCTGCGCCGAGGCGGTGGGTGTGTCCGCCGACGACCTCAACCGGGAGGTCGAGGACTTCAGGCCACATTGCGGCTCGGCGGGCAAGTCCATCCGCAGCCACCTGGAGGCCATCCCGTCCATCCAGAACGGGTGGATGCTGACGGGCGTCAGCCGGGCCCTGGCGGAATGCCGCTCCCGCTAGCGCGGGACGGTGCCAGTCGCGTGGGCGCGCGTGTCCTCACGCGCGCAACCTCGGGCCGGAATGCGCGCGTGAGGATACGCGCGCCCACGCGGAACATGTGGCGCCGCACCCACGTGCGACAACAGGAGGTGCCGCCGTGTCGAACTCGGCCGACCAGGGACATGCCTACGTCGAGAAGATGCGCGCCAAGGGCAAGAGCGACACCGAGATCGAGCAGGCCCTGCAGCAGGCCGGGTGGGCCGCGGCGCAGATCGCGGCGGTGGTGGGTCAGCCCGCCAGCCTGCACGAGGCCGCTGCCCGCGGCAACGTGGCTGCCATCCACGATCACTTCAAGCACGGCGGCGATGTGAATGTGCGTGGCCCGGCCGGAGAGCCCATTCACGCCGCCGCGGCCGCCGGGCATGTCGAGGCCGTTGCCGCGCTGATCCAGCATGGCGCGGTGCTGCACCACCAGGGCCGCGACGGCATGACGCCTCTGCACCTGGCGGCGGCGGGCGGGCATGAGGGGGTGGTGCAGGTCCTGCTGGACCGCCGTTGCGACATTGACCTGCGCGACCTGCAGCACATGACGCCGCTGCACATCGCCGCGCGGGAGGGGCAGCTTGGTGTGGTGGAGATGCTGCTCGACAACGGCGCCGACATTGACGCCGAGGACACCAACGGTCAGACGCCGGTGCAGGTGGCGGTGAAGGCCGGACAGCTTGAGGCCGTGCAGTACCTGCTCGACATGGGCGCGAACCTCGAACAGGTGGACCAGCGCGGCCAGACGCTGCTGCACACCGCAGTCCGGCAGGGCTCGACGGACATGATGCGGCTGCTCATCAACCGGGGCATCCAGCTCAGCGTGCGCGACAACAACGAGCGCACGCCCCTGGCCGTGGCGGAGGGCGAGGCGAAGGCGCTGCTGGAGGAGTACGGGGCGAAGTGACGGCAGAGGCTCCTCACCCCTGCCCCTCTCCCGCGCGCGATGAAGCTGCGCGCCGGCGAGGGGACACTTCCGCCGCTTCCGTGGCTTCTACGCCACCAACGCGACTAACCAGTACCCCTCCCCTGCGGGGAGGGGGCGCGCCGCAGGCGCGGGGGTGGGCGCCGTTCGGAACTCCGGCCACTCTTGCGCTGTCAGGACCCTCACATGACCCGCTCCACTCTCTTCACCCTCGCCGTGCTCGCCGCCGCACCCGTGACGGCCCAGCACCTGCTCGTGCCCATGGACAAGACGCAGACCAACCACCTGCGCGCCTATGGGCTGACGTACTGGTGCCTGCAGGCCCCGCGGGGGTATGAGTGCGAGTGGCTGCTGAACTTCCGCGGCGGGAGCTTCCTGCTGCCCGATACGGCGGAGGTGCGGGCGCGGGCGGGGGCCATGGGGGTGCTGGTGTCACCGCTGGATGGCGCCGGGCGAGAGGCGCTCAACCGCACCATCGCCCAGGGCAACATGGAGCGGGTGCAACTGACCCGGGCGCCGCGGGTGGCTGTGTACGTGCCCCCCGACAATGAGCCCTGGGATGACGCCGTGCGGGTGGCGCTCGAATACGCCCAGATCGAGTACAAGACGGTGTGGGACCGCGAGGTGCTGGCGGGGAAGCTGGCCGACTACGACTGGCTGCACCTGCACCACGAGGACTTCAGCGGCCAGTTCGGCCGCTTCTACACCACCTTCGCCAACACCCCATGGTACCGTCGGCAGGTGCAGTCCTCCCAGCAGGTGGCGCAGGCGCTGGGATTCCCCTCGGTGTGCGCCGAGAAGCAGGCCGTGGCGGCGGCCATCGCCGGGTGGGTTGGCAAGGGTGGCTTGCTGTTCGCCATGTGCAGCGCCCCCGACAGCCTCGACGTGGCGCTGGCGGCTCAGGGCCTGGATATCGTGCCCCCGCAGATTGACGGTACGCCGCTGGACCTGCAGGCCAACAGCAAGCTCAACTTCGCACGCACGCTGGCGTTCCGGAGCTTCAAGCTGGTCATGGACCCCTCGGTGGTCGAGATCTCCGACATTGATGTGGAGGCGGCGGGTGGCACGCGTTCGACCGGGCAGGCCTTCGAGCTGTTCGAGTTCTCGGCCAAGCAGGACCCCATCGCCACCATGCTGGTGCAGGACCACGTGGCGCGGGTGCCGGACTTCATGGGTCTGACTACCGCCTTCCGGCGCGGGGCGCTCAAGGATACCGCGATCGTGCTGGGCGACTTCCCCGGCCAGGACAAGGTCAAGTACATCCACGGCGACTACGGGGAAGGGACGTACACGTTCCTGGGGGGGCACGACCCGGAGGACTACGCGCACTTTGTGGGCGAGCCGGCGACCGACCTGAGCTTCCACCCGCACTCGCCGGGCTACCGGCTGATCCTCAACAACGTGCTCTTCCCGGCGGCCAAGACGAAGGAGCGGAAGACCTGACGGGAGAAGGGGTTCATTCCGGGGGCCGACCTCGCCAGCATGAAGGGAAGAGGACCATGCGAACCCTGTGTGGCAGCATCGCCTTCATCCTCCTCGTCGCGACCGTCGCCTCCGCTCAGCCCCTCACCCTCGTCGCCAGGGGCCGCAGCGCGTTCGTCATCTACCGCGACACGGCGGCTCCCCCCTCGGTCAGCCTGGCGGCCCAGGAGCTACAGCGGGTCATCAAGCTCTCGACCGGCGTGGAACTGCCCATTCGCGACGAACCGGCCTCGCCCATGATCTGTCTGGGCGACAACGCCGCCTCGCGCCAGGCGAAGCTGTCGGTGGAGGGGCTCCGGGACGACGGCTTCCTGATCGTCACGCGCGGGGGCAATGTCTACATCCTGGGGCGCGAGAACCCGGGCGACCAGCCGACATGGCGAGGCTACCTGACCCGGGGCACGCTGCTGGGGAGCTATGACTTCCTCGAGCGGGTGGTGGGCGCGCGCTGGCTGATGCCGTCGGAGGTCGGGGAAGAGATCCCGGCCCGCGAGCGGCTGACGGTGCCGGCGCTGAACCTCCGACAGGAGCCGGCGCTGCAGATCCGCTATCTCGTGGATGTCCAGGAGGGCCCGCCGCCCTCGGCCAAGGTCCCCGACTACCCGCGCGAGTGGGCTCTGCGCAACAAGCTGCAGACCACGCGGGAGGGCCGGCGCCTGGACCATGGCCATGCCTGGGACCAGTACATCCCCAAGGAGGAGTGGCTGGCACACCCGGAGTGGCTGGCGCGGGACGCCGCGGGCAACCCGCGCTCGTATGTGAAGCATCCCGCCGGCGTGAAGTACTGCACCAACAACCCCGAGCTGATCCAGCGTTTCGCGGCCGGGGTCATCCAGTGGCTGGACGACCACCCCACGTTCAGGGGCGCGGCCATCTCGCCCTCTGATGGCGGGGACTTCTGCGAGTGCCCGGAGTGTCTGAAGCTGGTGACGAGAGACCCCTATGAGCGTCCCTCGTACAGCCGCGTGATCCTCAAGTTCTACAACGACGTGGCGCGGATCGTGGCCCAGAAGCATCCCGACCGACCGCTGGCCGGCTACGTGTACTACAACTACATGTACCCACCCGCCGACGCGCCGAAAACGGAGCCGAACGTCTGGCTGGTGCAGGCGCCGCTGAACTACTACGGCTACGGCCTGCTCAAGCCGGTCTACCGCGAGGAGTTCCCCCGCGTTGTTGAGGGCTGGCTGAAGATCACCCCCAACTTCATCTACCACAACTACAGCAACTGGATGCGGTCGTTCAACGGGGCGCCGCTGCCCGCGGCACGGGACATCCTGAAGCTCGAGGTGCCCACGGCGGCGCGCGCGGGCGCCCAGGGCGTCGAGATGCTGGGCCTGGGGGCGTGGGGTATCGGCGGGCCGACCAACTACATCTACGCCCGGCAGCTCTGGAACCCGACCATTGACGTGGACAAGACATACGAGGAATGGCTGCGCCTGGCGTATGGTCCGGCGTACGCGCCCATGCGCAAGATGCTGGACCAGATCGAGCAGCGCTTCGTGGCGTACAAGTCAGCCGAGAGCCCGGTCTACAAGGGCGAGATGTACGAGATGAACTACGCCAAGGTGGAACAGATCTACTTGCCGCTCTTCCCGGAGATGGAGCGGCTGTACCTGGAGGCAGTGGACAAGGCCCGGACGGACAAGCAGAAGCGGCGCCTGGCGATGTTCGGGGACAACCTCATCATGCTGCACTGGGGGATGACGCGGGCGGGGATGACCTGGCCCGGGGCCGAGAGGTCGGTCTTCTACCGCACCGACGAGCAGTACGCGCAGTTCCTGGCCGACACCGAGTGGGCGTTCTGGGTATACCGCAACTCCGGGAAGCGGTACGTGGCCCCCATCTGGAAGGGTGAGTGGTCGGGCTAGGGACGCCGCCGAAATTCATGATTCCCGCAAGGAGGAATCCTGCGGGCCTCGGGGAAATGACCGCCGAGGGGAGCCGTTGAGGTGCCGTCTCGGGGGAGTACGAGCGGCGTACGGACCGGGAGGGTTCGCGGGAGATGGGTAACACTGCGTCTTCAGACGGACTGATGGAGGTCCGGGTGAGCCCGGCGGTGGTGGTCGTGGTGCTGGTGTTGGTGGCGGCGATCCTGGTGGCGTTGTACCTGACGGTGATAGCCAGACCGCCGACGCCGACGCCGGAGGCGATCGGCGGCGCGCCGGCGACGACTGGCGCGTCTCCTGCCAGCATGCCGGCGGCGTCGGACGCAGCCGCCGCGGCAGGCAAGCCCGCAGTTGGCGGTCAGCCCCCGAAGGACGCGGACAAGCCTGCGGCCGGCGAGAAGGGTGAGGAGCCGTCCGCACCCCCGGCGGCGACGAAGACTCCGGGCGACAGCGGATAGCACCCGGGCTGCAGAAGTGAACAAGCCGCGTCACGGATGACGCGGCTTGCATGGTTTGCGCAGGGGGGAACGCTGGGCTGGCGGGTTACTGTGCTTCCTCCGCGGGCTCCAGCTTGGACTTCAGGGTGATGGCCAGCGGCATCTCGAAGCCGCCCAGGTCCACCCGGGCATCCACCTTCACCGTCGCCTCGCTCTCCACCACGTGTGACTTGCCCATGTCGTACTTCTGGGTCATCTGCGGGATGCTCACGCGGGCGCCGCGCACATCCACCTGGGCGCCCGGCGCCATCGGGTTGGGCACCTTGAAGTCGGGCACGAGCGCGGCGGCGGTGACGGCGAGGGTCGCGACCTGGCCGTCCACCTCCACGAGCTTCCAGCGCGTGTTGATGGGCACGTTGCCCATGCCGGGAAGGGCGTAGACATCCTCGTAGGACCACTCCTGACCGCACGCGACTGGCTGGACCGGCAAGCGGGCCATGTGGGCGATGACCACGACCAGTTGCAGCGGAATGCCGCCGGTCGCGGCCCAGTCTATCGGCTCGGCATCCTTGGCCTCCGGCAGGGACATCTTCCCTCGCTCGTCCACCAGGATCTTCATCGGCGCCGGGTCATCAGGCTGCGAGGCCTGGCCGTTGAGGTTGGCCTTGATGTGCTTGAGCGCCATCTGGGTGGTGGCCTGCTTGGCCTCGGCGTCCACCGACAGCACCTGCATCTCCACATCTGTCGCGGCGTCGCCGGTGATCCCCATGGCCTGCCCCTGCACCAGCGCCTCGACGATCTGGCCGGTGAGCTTCTCCTGCCACTTGGTGTCAGCGGGCGGGGCGCAACGCAGGTCGTACGTCTGCTGGGCATGAGCGACAGTCAGCAGACACAGCAACAGCAACGGCGTCAGCCAACGCAGTGTTCTCATCGATTCCCTCCACAGGGGTATGGGTCGGTCGCAGCTAACCGTTTGGACCAAGGCGGCGGGCCAATTGTTTCACGAAAGGCAGGGCCGGGCGGTCTATTGCCAGGCGCTCGTCTACCACCCTGGCCACCTGCGCCGCGTCACTCAGGGCCTCCAGCTTGTCCAGCATGGCGATGCCCAGGCGTAGCTTGCGGAACAGACGCCGGAGATCGGACGCCGCGGCGGCTGCCTGCCAGCGCACCTGCTGCAGCACGCCGGTGGGCCACCGGCCGCGGATGCCCAGGGCGTAGACGCCGCCGGAGACGGTCGGGCCGAGGCAGGCGCCGCGCTGCCCCAGGGCGATGAAGGCGTGCTGCAAGTCGCGGGCGGCGACATGCGGGGTGCGCGGCCCGAGGATGAGGGTCTCGTCCTCCGGGGTCGGCGCCAGGAACAGCAGGACGTTGTCGAGGCGCTGCGCCAGGTTGGCCCCCATCTGGGGCACCAGCAGCCAGTACTGGGGCGCAACCTGCGCGTACCAGTCGCGGCGGTCGGGGTAGGCGAGGACCAGATCGGGCGGTGGCGAACCGGGGCCGGGATGGACCTCGCGACACACCGCCAGTGTGTCCTTGAGGCCCGCCTCAACCAGTTGCGCCTGAAAGTCGTCACCCGCCGGGACCGAGCCCGTCAGCCCAAGGGTGGGATCGGCTAGGAGGACCAGTGTGCGCTTCATTCGCCGCAGTGTTTCGTGCCGAGGTGGTGTACTGGAGCGGCCAGACGCGGGCTCAGTATACACAAAGCGCACCCGACAAACAACTCACACCACGCGGCGGCATGACCACGTCTGACGGTAGGCTACCACCAGCAACCAGGGCGGGGTGTCCCCCTGGCGGCGAGTCAGTGTCTGCCCCCGTCCGCCATCGTGCGGATGATGTGCGGGGTGACCAGGAGGACCGGGTGGGAGGAGGACGTCACCTGTGTCTCGCCCAGGAGGCTACGGAAGCGCCGCGTGGCGGCATCGGCGGCGCGCTGCATCCCGCCGATGACCATGGACTGGCCGTCCGGCACGCGCACCTGCACATCGGTCATCACGGTCTTGGTGATGGGGATGCTGCTGCCATCGGGGGCGATGACGGCGCCGACAGCGTCGGTGAGCGTCGGCACCAGGCGCATCGTGACGGTGTCATTGCCCGTGATTCGTGGCAGGACCCAGAACTCAATCCCGGTGAAGATGGCGTACGGCTCGACCTCCACGTGCCGGTTGCCCCAGGCGTCGTAGCTGGCACGGGAGATGAAGAAGGGCAGGACCTGACCGAAGGAGACCGTGGCGGGGGTGTTGTTGAAGGTCGTGATGTTGGCCCCGACGGTGTCGCGGCCACGGCTGCGGCGCAGGTCCATCCCGGCCACGGCGAGCAGGTCCCCCACTCCCAGGCCGACCTGCAGCCCGCTCGGCGGCGCATTCCCGACGGTCCCCGCCTCCAGGTTCGGGGTCAGGGCCTGGAAGTCCAGCCCCCATTCCTGCACCTCCTCGGTGGGGTCGTCCAGCATCCGCAGGTCAATGTTGATCATCGGCTGGGGCTTGTCGAGCAGACGGATGATCTCCTCGGTGCGATCGTGGGCGTCGGCGCTGCCGCGCAGGAGAATGGCATTCTGCCGCAGGAGCGCCACCGGGGGTTGGGTGAGGCCGTCGGGCGGGGTGAGGGCGGCGGCGCCGGTGGGGTAGCTGCGCCCGGCAGCGTTCTGGAACCAGCGCCCGGCCCCGCCGGGCAGGCGGCGCACGGCCTCGACCACTGTCTCGTGGACGAAGACCTCGGGGTCCGGCTGGGCGCGGCCGGGCACGATGCCGCCCAGCAGACCGACGATGGCCTCCGGGTCGCCGAAGTTGAGCCGCACCACCCGCAACTGGCCGTCCTGGGCCTCCGCCGCCATCATGGCGGCGACCAGCGACACGACCAAGAGGGCCCGCAGCCCGCGCATCCGATACCTCCGGCAGAGGTCTGACAGTTCGCCCGAAGAATACCCCTTTTGACCCCATGGATACCAAACAGTTCCCCTGGAATGGCTGTGACCGTCCGCCCCGGGTGGGCCTGCTGCTGCTCGGGCATCGCGACTACCAGAACGACATCGGGCTGCACTTCGCTCGGCAGGCCTCCGAGCGCCTGCGTGCGGCGCAGTGCGAGGTGCTCTTCGCGGAGCGCGCGGGGGTGGAGGCGGAGGCCGCCGGCGCTGCCGCCCGGGAGTTGCTCCGTCGCGAGCCCGACGGCGTCATCGTGTGCCCCGGCACGTGGCTGGAGGGCGACACGGCCCTGGCGGCCATTCGCGAGATCGAGCACCTGCCGTTCCTGCTGTGGGGCCTGCCGATGTGCGACTGGGAGGGGCGGCGGGAGTCCACCGGCTCGTTCGTGGCGGCATGCTCGCTCAAGGGCCCGCTGGAGCGCATGGGCTACCGCTTCCGCATGGTTGTGGGCCTGCCGGGGGACGAGGGCACGATGGGGAAGCTGACGCGCTTCGCCCGCGCCGCCGCCGCGCGGCAGCAACTGAAGCGCACCCGCCTGGGCCTGATGGGCTATGTGGCCATGGCGATCTACGCCGGGACGTTCGACCACGTGCTGCTCCGGCGCCTCATCGGGCCGGAGGTCGTGCACCTGGACACGAGCAGCCTCATCCGGGAGATCGAGGCAGTGGACGAGGCGGCGGGGCGGGAGTGGCTGGGCCGGGTACAAGCCCCCGCCCTACAGGTGGAGGCGAGCGACGAGCGGCGGCTGCTGGCGGGGCGGATGACCGAGGCGCTGGCGCGGCTGGCGGTGCGCCACCACCTGCACGGCCTGAACGTGAAGTGCCAGTATGAGCTGTCGCAGGACTATGGCATGACGCCGTGCCTGCCGCTGTCGCTGCTGGCCGACCAGGGCCTCATCGCCAGTTGTGAGGGTGACATGATGGTGCATGTCGCGCAGGCGATGCTGCGCCACTTGACCGGGCAGGTCGTGCCGTACGCGGACTTGCTGGACCTCGTGGGAGCGGTCACCGACCGCGACCCGGGGGCGGTCGGTGACCGCTCCCACGCGCTCTTCTCGGCCTGTGGGTTCGCGCCGCTGTCGCTGCGGCAGCAGGACGGCCCGGGGCGCATCTGCGAGTTCGAGCATCCGGGCTTCAGCGGGCTGATCTGCGGGATCACCCTTCAGCGTGGCCCGGTGACGTTCGCGCAGTTGGCCGAGGGGCGGGGGGACTACCGGCTCCTGTATGGGACAGGTACGGGGGTGGAGACGGAGCTGCGCGGCGGGTGCTTCCCGGCGCTGCAGGTGGAGCTGGACTGCGAGCCCGAGGATCTGCTGCGGGAGATCAAGGGCCAGCACTTCGCGCTGTGCCAGGGGGATGTGACGGAGGAACTCGGGATGCTGTGCGAGATGCTGGGGGTGGAGGCCGTGCCGCTGTAGGGGCGCGATTCATCGCGCCCGCCAAGGCCAGGGGCGCCACGAATGGCGCCACACCGGGATGATGCCATGCCACAGTTCGCCTCACTCACCAGTCCCCAACTCGGCGAGATCATCGCCCGCCGGCCGCTCGCGCTCCTGCCCGTCGGGCAACTGGAGGAGCATGGGCCGCACCTGCCGGTCAACACCGACGCCGTGATCGCCGAGCGAGTCTCGGCAGCGGCCGCCGAGCGCCTCGAGGACCTCCCCTGCCTGCTCATGCCGACCGTGTGGACCGGGTACTCGGGGCGCGAGCTGGCCCGCTGGCCGGGCACCATCCGCGTGCGCACCCGCGTCTTCGCCGACCTCGTATTTGACGTCGTCAAGAGCCTGTGCGACATGGGCGTCGAGAAGATCGTGACGGTGAACGGCCACGGGCACCACCCGGCGCTGCTGGAGATGGTGGCGCGGGAGATCGCGGACGCGACGGGGGTCTACATCGCCTGCGCCGAGGTGGCCAAGATGGCGGCCCCGGCCGTCGCGCGGCACCGCAAGTCGCCCCCGGGCGGGTGCATTCACGGCTGCGAGTTCGAGACGTCGCTCATGCTGTACTTCGGCGAGCCCGTGGACATGAGCCAGGCGCACAGCCGGGACATGTTCCGGTACAACACCGCCAACTTCCCCGGCGATGGCTTCGCCGGGGGCAAGCGGGCCTTCTGGAGCACCTGGGGCATCCAGCGCAGCGAGACCGGCATCTACGGCGACCCGACGCTGGCGACAGCCGAATTCGGGAGGGTGGTGTTCGAGGAGGCCGTGACGAACCTGGAGGGCTTCTGCCGGGAGTACCACGCGGTGGAGGCGGCGGACTGGGGGTAGGGACGAGAGGAAGAGAGGACGAGAGGGGGACTGAGGGAGAGCGCGATGAGGGTTCTGTTGTCAGTGTGGTGGTTGACGCTGGGCGCGGTGTGCAGCGCAGCGCCACTGCCCTTCGCAGATGTCACGTTGCCGACCCGGAACTATGTCAACAACGGTGGTTTCGAGCGCGGGCTGGAGGGCTGGGAGGCGTTTGGCGGGCGGACCTTCGGCGCGCTGGTCACGGATGAGCGGCACAGCGGGCAGGCGTGCTTCAAGGTGACCGGGAGCCTGGATGACTACCGCTACCTGAACCAGGGCCGCGTGCTGCTGACGCCGGGGAAGACGTATGTTCTGTCGGCATGGACCAAGGCCGCCGGGTTCAAGCGCGCGGGAGACAACTCGCTGTTCCTGAACCTGACGAACTACGGCTGGACCCAGAGCGCCCAGGTGGGGCCGGCCAAGCCCGATGAGGACTGGACACGCCATGAAGTGACCTTCCAGGCCCCGCCGACCGCCGAGCAGGGGGGCAGGCCGTGGTACACGCTGACGGTCTTCTGGCCCATCCAGTGTGAGGGCACGGTCTGGGTGGATGACATCCAGATCGAGGCAGCCGAGCGGGCGACGGACTTCACCGACAGCTATGTCGGCTGGGGGATGCAGGCCCTGGAGCACCTGCGGCGGGCGCGGCTGGGGGCCGAGGGCCTGCGCCGGAACCTGACCGAAGGGCCGATGCAGTCTCCGCCCGCGCTGACCGAGCGCGTGGCCCAGGCCCTCCAGCGCACCGACGAACTGGCCGGGCGGCTGCGACAGTATGCGAGCCTGACGACCGCCCAGACGCAGAGCCTGCTGCAAGACACCGAGACACTGGCCGGCGACATCTCCTCCCTGAGCAGCCTCGTCTTCCTGGCGAACCCGTATCTGCCGCCCGCGGAGGTCGCTCTGCCCACGGAGCAACCCGCGGAGCTGGCGTGGGCAGCGACGTGCCTGCAGGGCGAGCATCGGGCGACGGCGCTGACGGTGGCGAACCTGGGCACCGAGGGCGAGACGATGCGCCTGGTGGCCGGGGAGCTGTGGGATGAGACGCGGCAGGTGCGGCTGGTGGGGACGCCCTGGCTGACGATGTTCACCGCGCCGCCACTGCGGGGCTTGGTCAAGCCCTGGCAGCGCCTGACCGACCCGTTGGTGCGGCTGGCCGAGGGCGGGGTGTGGCCGGTGCTGCCCGGTGAGATGAACCAGGCGGTGCTGGTGTGCGACACAGGGGCGCTGCTGCCGGGGAGCTACCGGGGTGAGGTGGAGCTGCAGTCGCTCACCCGCGAGGCGCCGCCGCGCCGAGTCGCGGTGCGGCTGACGGTCGTCCCGGTGGCGCTGGCGCCGCTGAGCGGCGTGGCCGTCTGCGACATCGGCGCGATGGCCGACTACGCCCTGGACAGCATCGGGCCGCTGGGGGTCAACACCTTCACGGTGCCGGCGCAGTGGCTCGCGCCGGAGGTGGACGACGCAGGGAAGGCGACGGTGGACTTCACGCGGGTTGCGCCGCTGGTGCGGGCGCGCCTGGAGTGCTGCCCGGAGGGGCGCTTCTGGCTGGGCTTCGGCGTCGGGCATACCGTGGCCGCGCACCTGCAGAAGGCCTACGGGATCGGGCTCGACGACCCCCGGTTCGCGCCGGTCTTCAGCGCGTGGGTGAAGGCCGTCGTCGCCGGATTCAGCGAGATGGGACTGCCGCCGGAGCGGCTGGTGTTCGAGACGGTGGACGAGCCGAGCGAGGGGCAACTGGCCGAGGCGACGACCATCGCCCGGGCCATCAAGGCCGCCGAGCCGAAGGTACTGACGCAGACGTACGTGACGTCGCTGCGCACCACGGACGCGGCGGCACGGGCGATGTACCAGGCCCATGACATCATCGCCCCCGGCTTCACCTGCCTGAACGCCGAGGCACTCGCACCGCTGCGGCAGATGGGCAAGCAGGTGTGGGTGTACGACTGCCAGAGCAACGCAGAGACGTTCCACCCCGTCACGTACTGCCGCCTGCTGCCGTGGATGGCGCGCCGGTGGGGGCTGGAGGGGTGGGGGCACTTCTCGATGCTGGACTCGGCGCGCGGGCGGCACTACGAGCCGTGGCAGGGCGTGGCGGAAGAGTCCCTGGTCTATCCCGGCGACAGCGGCGGGCAGGTCATCAGCCGGCGGTGGCTGGCGCTGCAGGCGGGGACGGAGGACACCCGGGCGCTAGCGAGTCTCGCACGGCTGGGCGGGGTACAAGCCCCGGCCCTGCAGGCGCAGGCGCGGAAGCTCCTGACCGACGCGCCAGCCCAGGCGCTCTCCCTGGCGAAGCCGGGGCGGGACTACTTCACCGGCCTGCAGCCGGGAGCGGATGCCGGGGTGCTGGACCGCTTCCGGGAGCAGGCCGCGACGCTGGCGGGGGAACTGGCGGCGGCGGCATCGGCCGGGGCGCGGTTCACGCTGACGGCAGGGCCGGGCCAGGGAGGGGTGGCAATCGATGCGCCGCAGGGCGGCGCGGTCACGCTGCGTATCCTGTGTGACCGCCAGTTGCCGTGGCGGACGGTACAGCGGACCGTGCCGGAGGGTCGGAGCGTCATCGAGACGCCCGTGCCGACCGGACAGCAGATCACCCGCTGCCTCGCCCAGCTAGTGGGCGAGAGCGGCGCAATCTATACAGAATGTGTGCCGCCGCTGGTGCACGCGACGACCGACAGCGTCCTGGCGCCATACAGCGTCGAGAAGCTCAACGACGGCCTGGCGATGCCGGGGATGAAGTTCGAGCCGGAATGGGGCTGGATGTCCGGCGGAGCGGGCGCCGAGCACTGGGTCGAGGCGCGGCTGGACCGGCCCGTGGCGGTACGCGGCGCGAGGGTGTGGTGGATGACGTTCTACGGCCTGCCGCAGGCCGTGAAGCTGCAGGTGTGGCGCGAGGGGGCCTGGACGGACGCGCCGGGGTATGAGCAGTGGCGGGCAGCGAAGGCCGCTGTCGAGGAACTGACCATGCCGACGGTGACGACCGACCGGGTGCGGGTCGTGCAGAAGGCGGGTGGCGGGAACCGCGCTTTCCCGAACCTGATGGGGATGAGCGAGATTGAGATACTGGAGGGTCGCGGTCGGTGACCGCTCCCACTCGACGGTCGGTGGGCGTCGGTCGCGGTCGGTGACCGCTCCCACCTGACGGTTGGTGGGTGTCGGTCGCGGTCGGTGACCGCTCCCACTCGACGGTTGGTGGGTGTCGGTCGCGGTCGGTGACCGCTCGTACACCATCCCCTTTGTTAGGAAGCCTGCAGG
>JAJFUB010000041.1 GCA_021372615.1 bacterium
GCCTCCAGGGGTCAAAGACGGCCTACCGCGCACCACTCCCGTCGGAGCGCCGCCCGAGCAAGATGTCTGACTCTGTCAAAGTGCCCCGGTTCCAATATACAAGGGGTGAGGACGCCGTTGCCGTTCACGAGCTGACACAACGTCTGCGCCCCATACAGGAACCCCTCCCGGCCCTGCGCCTCCATCACCACGCCGGCCTTGCCCACCCGCAGCCGGTACCCCTGCGCGTTCCGCCAGGGGGCCTGCTGCTTCGCCGGCCACGTCACCAGCTTCACGGGCAGCCCCGTCTTGCAGGGCCAGCCTAGCCGCTCGCGCACGATCATCTCGACGGTCGCCACCGCCTGCTTGCTGCCGGCGTCGCCCACGATCTTGAAGTCCTTGACCGGGATCTTCTCTCCCGTCAGCTTCGCCTGCTGTGGCGTGGGGATGATCGAGATGCCCTTGTCGCGCAGGAGCTTGCACAGCGCCAGCTTTTCCGCGCGCACACGCTGCTGCCGGGCCGCCTCGGCCGCCAGCGTCTGCAGTTGCGTCCGCGCGGCGGCGCTGTCAGTCGTGACGGTCACATTGTCCCACTCCGTCTGCGCCGCGGTGTCCGGCGCCTCGTCTACCAGGATCGGCGTCGTCTCTTTCCCCATGTCCTCGACGGCCACGTCGCCGCTGTCCCACAGCAGCTTCTCGCCGCCCCTCTGCTTCACCGTGTACCGCAGGCTCGTCGCCGTCAGCGTCACCTGGGCGTGGTACCACTGGCCCGCCTCGATGATCTTGGGCGAGCTGCCGCGTGCCTTCCATTCACTGCCCTGCCGCGTATGCAGGTTGATGCCGCCGCCGGGATGGACATACGCCATGTACCAGTGCGTCGAGGGCGAGGCCGAGGCGAACTCCGCGCCCTGTG
Source organism: bacterium (assembly GCA_021372615.1). NCBI lineage: Bacteria > bacterium. The sequence continues at coordinate 893 of JAJFUB010000041.1, forward strand.
ACCCGAACGCTACCGGCCGAAAGTCATACTCGATCGTCCACGTGGCGCCAGGCAGGGGCAGCGGACCGATTTCCAGCCCACTGCGTTGCCACCCGGCCTGCGACCGCGTGCGCAGCACGCCGTCGGCCACCGCGGTGTCGCCCACGCATCGGAACCCGACGCCGGGCGCTCGCGCGAAGTCGGCCTGCAACGCCGGCTCGGCCAGCGCGGGACTCACAACCACCAGTGCCAGAACGAGACGCCACATGGCTCATGCTCCCTTGTCATTGCGTCCGCAGGACGCTCTGCCGTGGGTACCACTTCCTCTTCCCACGCCCGCACCCCTTGTTGACGCCACCGCCGGTTCGTGGTAGACCAGTACCATGTCAGCCACCCGGACTGTCCCGTCCTGGCAGGTCCTCGACGAGGCCGGCGAGCCGATGGCCGCGGCCTTCCTCGCCCACGCCGGCGACCCGCCTCTGCTTCGCTTCTGCCATGCCCTCAAGCGCTACTACGAGACCTGCCCCCTGCCTGCCTACGGTGGCGAGGCGCTCCATCCCTGCAGCGGCCCCCTCTACGGCGCCAGCGAGCTGATCCAGTTCCACTACTCGGCCAGCATGTGCTTCAATTGCGAGGCCCTGCAGCGCCGCCTGGGCGCGGAGGAGCGCCCCGAGGTCGCCGACGCCCTGCGCGACTTCGAGGCCGCCATCGCGGGCTACCCCGGCGTCGGTGGCTACACCCACAGCATCATCAACTACGGCCGCATCCTGCGCGAGGGCCTCAACGCGTACCGAGAGCGGGTCGTGGGAGCGGTCACCGACCGCGACCTGACTGCATCCGACGCAGCTTTCTACGAGGCGATGCTGGTGCTCCTCGACGGCATCGCCACCCTCCACCGCCGCACGGTCGAGCACCTGGATAGTCGCGTCCCCGCAGCGCTCCGCGATGCGCTGGCCCGCGTCCCCTTCGGGCCCGCGACCACCTTCTATGAAGCCATCGTCGCCACCAACTTCCTGTTCTACCTCGATGGCTGCGACGACCTCGGCCGCTTCGACCAGGACCTGTGGCCCTACTACCGCGACGACCTCGCCGCGGGCCGCGTGACCCATGACGAGGCCCTGGTATGGGTCCGGCAGCTCTTCGCCAACGTGGACACCACCTTCTCGTGGAACTGCGCCATCGGCGGCGCGGCGGCTGACGGGTCGGAGGGCAGCAACGCCCTCACGCTGGTCTGCCTGGAAGCCGCCAAGGGCCGCCGCCGCCCCAATCTGGCGCTGCGCCTGCGCCGCGACACCCCGGACGCCGTCTGGGATCAGGCGCTCGACACGATCTCGGGCGGCACGGGCATCCCGGCCCTGTACAACGAAGAGGAGTACGTGCGGGCCATCAAGCTGGCCGACCTCGGCGTGGCCGACGCGGACCTCCCGCACTTCGCCTTCGGCGGCTGTACCGAGCTGATGATCCACGGCCGCTCCAACGTCGGCTCGCTCGATGACACGTTCAACCTCGCGCTCTCCTTCGAGCACAGCCTGCACCGCCATCTGCTCGACTGTCCCACCTTCGGTCAGTTCATGGCGCGCCTGAAGGAGGACCTCACGACCGACATCGTCGCTATGTGCGACCGCGTGAGTGCCAACCAGAAGTCCAAGGCGCAATGGCAGCCGCAGCCGATCCGCACGCTGCTGATTGACGACTGTCTGGACGAGGCGATGGAGTTCAATGCCGGCGGCGCGCGCTACAACTGGAGCGTCATCTGCATCGCCGGCCTGGCCAACACCTACGACTCGCTGGCCGCGATCAAGCAGATGGTATACGACGAGGGCGCCGTGTCGGCCGAGGAGCTGCTCCAGGCCCTGCGGGACAACTTCGCGGGCCACGAGGAGCTGCGACAGCGCCTGCAGCGCTGCCCGCACTATGGCAACGACGATCCGTTCGTGGACGACCTTGCCGTGGAGGTCAGTACCCACGTCTTCCGCGAGTTCATGGGGCAGACGCCGTGGCGCGGCGGACGCTTCCTGGCCTCCTGCCTGATGTTCGTCACGTACGGGATCTTCGGCGCGCAGGTCGGCGCCACACCGGACGGTCGCCTCGCGCAGACCCCGGTCGCCGACTCCGCCGGCGCGGTCCAGGGACGCGACATCTCCGGCCCCACAGCCCTGCTGCGCTCAGTGGCGAAGGTGCCGCATTTCCTGGCCCCCGGCACGCTCGTCATTAACATCCGGTTCATGCGCCGCCTGTTCGACGACCCGGCCCTGCGCGACCAGCTCAAGGCCCTCGTCCGCACCTACTTCGACCTCGGCGGCATGCAGCTCCAGATCAACGTCGTGGACCAAGCGGTGCTGCGGGCGGCCCTGGACGATCCCGACGCCCATCGCGACCTGATCGTGCGCGTCGGGGGCTACTCGGAGTACTTCCACCTGCTCTCACGCGATCTGCAGGAGTCCGTCCTCGAGCGCGTCGAGCACGGGGCGTAGGCCCGGACACGCTCCCCGAGGTTGACACTCACCCGCAGAATCCCTATCCTATCCGCTGGGGGGGCTGATCGAGCCTGGGAACCTGGCCTGTCCGGAGTCTCCATCGTGGTTACGCTATTCCCGCGGCGCCCTCGTCTCTTAGCCCTGTCGCTCCTGTTGTTGCTGGCGCTATCCCCCCTCGCCCATGCCGATTCCATTCTGGCCTGCGTGGACCAGGTCAGCGTGGACAGCTACAGCGACTACCTGTACAACTACCTCTACACCAGCGATGGCGACAGCCGTGAGAGCGGTGCCGCGGGCTACGCCGGCGCCCAGCAGAACATCTATAACCTCTTCTCCTCCTTTGGTCTGGACACCAGCCTACAGAGCGGGAGCATCAGCGGCACCTCCTACACCAATGTCGTCGGTGTCCACTACGGCACCACCAACCCCGACCAGATCTACGTCATCGGTGCGCACTACGACTCCGTGGGGAACCCCGGGGCGGACGACGATGCCAGCGGCGTGGCCGGCGTGCTGGAAGCCGCGCGCATCCTCTCCCAGTACAACTCCGCTGCCACCATCGTCTTCGTGGCCTTCGACTCCGAGGAGGATGGGCTCATTGGGAGCCAGGGCTATGTCAGCTCCATCGCCGGGGCGAATGTCATGGGCATGGTCGAGCTCGACATGATCGCCTACAACCCCGCCGGCACCTACAACGACTACGCGCGCATTTATGGCGACAGCGCCTCCAGCGCGTGGAAGAGCGCCCTGGCCAGCGCGCTGACCACGTACACGAGTCTCACCGTCAGTGTCATGGGGGAGATGGACGCCAGCGACCACGCGTCCTTCGAGGCGGCAGGCTACGACTCTGCGCTCCTGATCGAGTACAACGCTTCCTCCAACCCCTACTACCACAGGCCCACCGACAGCGTAGACACTGCTGGTTACATTGACACCCTCTACGCCACCCAGATGACCAGTGGCGTCGTGGCCCTGATGGCCGACGAGGCTGGCACTTTCGCCCCAGAACCCACGACGACCGCGCTCATGGTCTCGGCGCTGGTGGCGCTCGGAGCCCGTGTGCGCGGCCGCCGCCGCGTCAACGTCACTGTTCTCCGCTTCCCGGGGAGCTAGCCGCCTATCCCCTGCCAGTACTCCTCCTCATACGGCAACGCCAGCGTCTGTCGCTGCGCCGACGAGTGCTCGCTCGTCTCCAGCACGCCGATCACCCGCCGCCCGAACTCCCCGGACACCGGCACCGGGCCGCCCCGCAGCAGATGGTTCGCCACGTCCTGCCAGTAGTTCACCCAGTCGGACTCGAGGTACGGCACCTCTTCCTCCTGCCGCCCCTGCGCGCCCATCGTCACGACCTTCAGGCTCCCGCCCGACGGCCCGGTGATCATCTGCTGATAGCCCACGTTCCCGCCCGCGCCCGTGTCCAGCACCCCGCCCTGCGTCCCCAGGATCCGCCACAACGGCTTGCCCACGCTGGCGATGTGTGACCACAGGATGTCCGCCACGCACCCGCCCTCAAAGCGGATGACCGCCCGCGTCTGATCCTCGTTGGTCATCTGGTGCCACACGAGCTTGTGGAAGTACCCGTCCACGCTCACCACGCGCTGGGGGATGAGATTGAGCACCCAGTCCACCGCGTGCGGCCCCCAGTAGAAGAACCCGCCGCCCGACTTCGCCTTCTCGGTGTACCAGGCCAGGTTCGGCTTGCCGAAGCCCCCGGCGCTCAGCTCGATGTGGAACACCTCGCCCAGCCGCCCGCTCCTCACGATCTGCTCGATCAGCCGGTAGTTGCCGTCATGCCGCCGGTTGTGATGCACCGACAGCATCTTCCCCGCCTCCCGCCCCGCCTCCACCATCGCGGTCGCCTCGCCCACGTTCAGGCACATGGCCTTCTCGACCACGACGTGCTTGCCGGCCTCGAACGCCGCGACCGCTACCGGGCAGTGCGTGAAATGCGGCGTGACGATGGAGACCAGCTCGATCTCCTTATCCGCCCACACGTCCTCCAGGCGGTTGTACGTGCGGATGGCCGGGAACGCCTCTTGGGCCGCGGCCGTCCGGGCCGGGTCGAGGTCGCACACCGCCACCAGGCGCAGCTCCGGCGTCGCGTCAATCCACGCCGAATGGGCCCAGCCGAAGTTGTGCTGCGGCCCATAGCCGATCACGGCACAGCCGATAGGTGCTTGCATGCCATATCCTCTGGTCGTCGCCGTTGTCGTTCCCGTGTCCGTTGTCGTTCCCCTCTCCGGAGCCCAGCCTCACCGGGCGAGGGAGAGGGGTAGGGGTGAGGAGCCGTGCCTTTGTCGCTACTGCTTCCACGCCACCAGCCGTCGCACCGCCGCCATGATGTCCTCCACCTGCGGCAGCACATGGTCCTCCAGCGGCGGGCTGTACGGCATCGCCACCGGCTTGGCGCCCAGCACCGTGGCCGGCGCCTGCAGCGGCACGAACCGCTCGGCCACGCGCCGCACAATCTCTGCCCCCGCCCCGCCCCGTTCGGGCGCCTCATGCACCACCAGCAGCCGCCCCGTCTTGGCCGCCGAGGCCGCGATCGTGTCCACATCCAGCGGCACGAGCGTCCGCGGGTCCACCACTTCGACACTGGTCTCGTCCGCCAGCGCCTCCGCCGCCTGCAGCGCCTTCGTCAGCGCCCACGAGTACGCCACCAGCGTGAGGTCGGTCCCCTCCCGCTTCACGTCGGCCTGCCCCAGCGGCACAATCCACTCGCCCTCGGGCACCTGCTGGCTCTGCGGGTGCAGCAGCCGGTGCTGGATGTAGATGACCGGCCCGTCGTCGCGGATGGCCGCCTTCAGCAGCCCCTTGGCATCGTACGCCGTCCCGGGCATGGCCACCTTCAGGCCCGGCGTGTGCATGAACCACGCCTCGAGGCTCTGGCTGTGGTGCCCGCCCTCGCGCGTCCCGCCGCCCGCCGGGGTCTTGATGACCATGGGCACATGGAACTCGCCGCCGGACATCAGGGTGATCTTCGCGGCCTGGTTGCAGATCGGGTCCATGCAGCAGGTCACGAAGTCGCAGTACATGATCTCGACCACAGGCCGCAGCCCCGCTGCCGCCGCGCCGGTCGCCAGGCCGGTGAAGCCCGACTCGGAGATGGGCGTCTGCCACACCCGCCGCTCGCGGTACTGCGCCCACAGGTCCTCGCCCGGGTCACGCACCGGCCCGATGTCCTCGCCGATCAGAAACACGCGCTCATCGCGCGCCATCTCCTCGCGCAACGCCTCGCCGACTGCCGCCGCATACGTGATCTCTCGCATCGCCGTGTCGTTCTCCAATAGGTAGTCACAAGTCCCGGTCGTCGTCGTTGCCGTCGCCGTTCCCCTCTCCGGAGCGTAGCGAGGGAGAGGGGTAGGGGTGAGGACGCCGTTGCCGTTGCCGTTGCCGTCGCCGTTGCCCCTCCCCCGTGGGGAGGGGCCGGCCCGCAGGGCCGGGGGTGGGCCGCCGTTCAGAACGCGAACCGCTCCACCTCATTCGCCTCCGGCAACGGGCTGCTCACCGCGAACGCTTCCGCCTCATCCAGCTCCTCCCCCACCTGTGCCTCCACCCGCGCCACGTCTGCCGGCTCCAGCTTCGCCTTCAGCAGCTCAATCGGGTCGCGCTGCCGCCACTCCGCGCACTCGTCGGGGAAGGCGTGATCGCTCTCGGCGCCGCAGTGCCCGTGGAAGCGATACGTCTTGGCCTCGATGAAGGTCGGCCCGTCGCCGCTCCGTGCCCGCCGCACGGCCTCGCCGGCCACCTCGTACACTGCCAGCACGTCCTGCCCGTCCACGATGGCCCCCGGCATCCCGAAGCCCTCTGCCCGCGGCGCGAGGTCCGGCAGCGGCGACGAGATGCGCTGCGGCGTCGTGGCGGCATACAGGTTGTTCTCGCACACGAACAGCACCGGGAGCTTCCACAGTGCGGCGATGTTCATGGCCTCATACAGCGTGCCCTGGTTGGCCCCGCCGTCGCCGAAGAAGGCCACCGACACGCCGTCCTCGCCCCGGTACTTGGCTGCGAAGGCGGGCCCCAGCGCCAGCGGAATCTGCGCCCCGATGATGCCGTTGCCGCCCAGGAACCCCTTGGCCGGGTCGAACAGGTGCATCGAGCCGCCATAGCCGTGCGAGCACCCGCCGCTGCGCCCCATCAGCTCCGCCAGCGCCCCACGCAGGCTGCCGCCTTTGGCGATGAAATGCCCGTGCCCGCGGTGGGAGCCCGTCACATAGTCATCGTCGCGCAGGTGCGCGCATACCCCTGTGGCCACGGCCTCCTGCCCCACGTACAGGTGCACCGCCCCGCCGATCATCCCCGAGCTGGCGAAGTCGTAGAGCGTGCTGGTCAGCAGCGCGGCCGTGCGGTCGCTCTCGCGTCGCCCGCCCAAGTTGGCGTACGCGCTGTAGTTGTAGTACTTGCCCAGCCGGTGCTCGAACCCCCGGATGCGCAGCATCGTGGTGAGCAGCCTCAGCATCTCGCTCTGGTCAGGCATCATCGTCATTCCTCTCCCTGATTCCGGTCAGACCTGCTCCCAGTCGAAGACCACGCCGACGGTCGCGCCGCGGTCGTGGAGCAACATCTTGTATACCTCGGCAGCCTCCTGCGGGCGGAAGCGGTGGGTGATGAGGTCGCTCACCCGCATCTGCCCGCGCCGCACGTAGTCGAAGAACAGCCGCGCCATGTTCTTGCGCGTCCAGAAGTGGTGGTCGGTCTCATCCGGCGGCGGGTCGCCACTGAAGGCCCCGATGATCCGCAGACCCCGCCAGAGGAAGTCGTTGACCAGCCGCTGCTGCGAGGGCGTGCCGGTGTCGCCCAACAGGACGAGCCGCCCGAAGCGCCGGGCCAGCCGCTGGGCCGGCGCGAACACCTCCGGGTTGCCCGTCACATCGTAGACCACATCCGCCAACCGCCCGCCCGTGAGGTCGGCGAGGGGCTCGCGCGCGGCGTCAGCGCCCATGCACAACGTCGCCGTCGCCCCGTGCTCTGCCGCCATGGCCAGACGTCCCTCGGACAGGTCCACGGCGATGACCTCGCGCGCCCCCATCAGCCGCGCGTACTGCACCACGAGCTGCCCCAGGATCCCCAGCCCGACGACCACGACGGTGTCACCCAGCTCATGCTCGGCCTTGCGGATCGCGTTCTGCACCACCGTGGTCAGCGCGTAGAAGGTGCCTTCCTCGTCGGTGACGCCCTCCGGCACCGGCAGAAAGCTCTCCGCCGGCCCCCACGCATACTGGCTATGCCGGTGGAAACTGGCCACGCGGTCCCCGGGGCGCAGGTCGGCGACACCCTCCCCCACCGCCTCGACCACACCCGCATGGCTGTAGCCGGCGGCCCACGGGTACTGCACCATGCGCTCCCAGTTCGTGCCGGGCTCGATCAGGTGGGCGTAGGCAATGCACTCGGTCCCGGTGCTGATCAGCGTCTTCGTGGTGCGCACCAGCACCTCGCCCCGGCCCGGATCGGGCACGCGGACCCTCCGCAGCTCCACCGTCTGCGGGCCCGTGAAGAAGATGGCGAGCGACTCCATGCCGTCGTTCCTCTCACTGCCCGCCGCCGGCGCAGTCCTCTCCGGCCGACGGCGGTGCAAACGGCGCCCTCTTCTCCGCCTGTCCGGATGCACCTCCCGGCAGGACTCGGCTTTTTGCGCGTGGAATTGCCTTCCACTACTGCCCTCACGGAGCCATGGATGCACCCGATCAAGCCCTGCAACCCGTACACTGCCCGTCCCGCCGGCCAGGCCCTCTACCGTCGCGACCTGCACGTCTTCAAGATCTACTACGTGGACATCGTCGGCCGCAGCCAGCCCGAGCGCTATGAGTGGGATCGCTGCGGGCGCAGCCGCGAGGCCCTCCTCGAGGCTCTCACCGACGCCGACATCGAGGGCGTCGGCTTTGTCGCGTCCTTCCCGCACATCACCAAGGTCTTCCGCTTTGCCCCCTCGGCCGAGACCATCATGCACGTCCGCGCCTTCAACACCGCGGACTTCGCCGAGATCAACCTCCAGCGCGAGGAGGGCTACCTGGAGTTCGCCTGCTACGCCGAGGCTCTCATCGCCGCCGACGAGTACCGCTTCTGGGCGGAGGCTGATTCCGTCGCCGCGTACCTCGAGCAATGGTCGCCCTGGGCCGAGGCACCGGTGCGGGATCACCAGAAGCTGGCGCGGTACTTCACAGCGAATGGGTAAATATGTTATTCTTCGCGGACCACGATACGCTCACAATCTCAGAGCTGCCACTAGAGGCTAACCGAGGAGGACAGACATGGCCAGTCTGAAGGGCTCACAGACCGAGAAGAACCTGCTCGCCTCATTCGCAGGCGAGTCGCAGGCGCGCAACCGCTATACCTACTTCGCCAGTGTCGCCAGGAAGGAAGGCTACGAGCAGATCGCGTTCCTCTTCGAGGACACCGCCAACAACGAGAAAGAGCACGCCAAGGTCTTCTTCAAGTACCTCGAGGGCGGCGACGTGGAGATCACTGCGGCCTACCCCGCCGGTGCCATCGGCGACACGCTCGCCAACCTCAAGGCCGCTGCCGCGGGCGAGAAGATGGAGTGGGGCACCATCTACCCGGAGGCGGCCCGCGTCGCCAAGGAAGAGGGCTTCACCGACATCGCCAGCTCGTTCACCCAGATTGCCGCCGTCGAGGCCGAGCACGAGGCCCGCTACAACATCCTCGCCGAGCGCGTGGAGAAGGGCGGGGTCTTCTCGCGCCCCGAGCCCATCAAGTGGCGCTGCCGCAACTGCGGCCGCGTCATGGAGGGCAAGGAAGCCCCGCAGCTCTGCCCGGCGTGCAAGCACCCGCAGGCCCACTACGAGCCGTTCTGCCCCAACTACTGAGCGCCCCGGCGCCGAGAACGCAACGGGCCTCCCGCCACATGGCGGGAGGCCCAATCTCTTCTCCAGGGAGCGCCGCGCCTACTTCAGGCACACGACCCGGCCCCCCTGCACGCCAATGTACAGATGTCCGTCCACCAGCGCCGGGCTCGAGAACATCTTCCCCTCCATGGCCAGCGCCTGCGTGATGGTCCCGGTGTCCTTGTCCACGACACAGAAGTTCGCGTCGTGCGTCCCGAGCAGCAGCACCCCGCCTGCCAGCACCGGCGAGCTGTCCGCGACGCCGCCCAGCCGCCGCTTCCACATCTCCACCCCGTCGCTCAGCCGCAAGGCCAGCAACTCCGTGTCGGACAGGTAACCGCTCACCACCGCGAAGTAGACGTTCGTGCCGTCGCACACGGGCGTGTGCATCACCGACGAGGCCCGCTTGCAGGACCAGACCTCGTTGCCGGTGTGACGGTCCAGCACCAACAGGCAGCGGATCTCCGGCGGCGATAGCGCCGTCGGCGACATCACCGGCACGATCAACTGCTCCCCGACCACGCACGGCGCCGCGACGATCCCGCCCGCTACTTTGGTGCTCCACGCTGCCTTGCCGTCGCTGCCCGCCCGGGCGACGACGTTGCCCGCCTCGTCCCCCAGGTACACCAGGTCGCCGGCGCTGGCGGCGCCGGCGCTCACACCGCCCTGCTCGCGCGTCCGCCACAGCTCCTTGCCGTCCGCCGCGCTCAGGCACCGGAACGTCCCGTCCATGCTCCCGCAGTACACCCGGTCGCCCACGACCAGCGGCGACGCCACGACGGCCCCACGCGTCCGCACGGTCCAGAGCCGCTTGCCGTCGGCGAGGCTGAAGGCATACAGGCAGCGGTCGGCCGAACCCACAAACAGCCGGTCGCCCGCCACTGCCGGTGAGGACATCACGGCCCCGCCCGTCTGCGCGCGCCACACAATGGCGCCGTCCGCGGCGCTCAGGCACACCACGGCTCCGCCTGCCGTGCCGACGAACACCCGCCCGCCGACGACCGCCGGCGATGCATCCACGCTCTCCTCGTCCGCCGCCACGCTCCACGCCACCTGCAGGTTCCGCGGGGCCCACGTCTCACCGGACACGCCCGAGCGCGCCCCATCGCGGTGGAGCGTGGGCCAGTCCTCCGCCGGCAGCGGAGTGATCGCGAGGAGCATCAAGCTCAGTATGGGCAGCAGACGTGTCATGGGCCTCTCGACGGCGCGACGCCGCCCGGGCTAGGGACGGCGTCGCAAGCTTCCCCCCGCCGGTAGTCGGTCCTATCCCGGCGGATCCGGCACCCCATCGTCGGTGACGAGGATGTTCGGGATGGTTGTCTGCGCGTTGGTGATGACAGTGACCTCAATCGGGTCGGTCGTCGCGCGCTCGAAGCCGAGGTCCTCGTCTATCACAACCTCGACGTCATACGTCCCGGCCGGGACGTTGGTGATGGTGAAGTTCCCATCGCCATCGGTTGTGCCCGAGGCTACGAGCGCCGCAGTGGCGTCCTGCGTCCGCAGTTCGATCACGACGCCGCCCAGGCCGACGTTGTCGTCAATGCTGATGACGCTGCCCCGGACCGTTCCGCCCGTCACCACTTCGCCGCCGCCATCGTCATCGCCGCCACCACAGCCGGCGAGGAGTCCGAGCGCCAGCAGCGCCACGATCGCCCAAGTTAGGAGTGCGACCCGCTTCATCATGTCACCTCGTGGTATTGCGTAACCATCTCGGGCGGGGCCTCAACCGACGAAGCCCCGCCCGTTCCCGTTCTACCGCGTGACCCGCACCTGGGTCATCGTCCGCACGCGCTGCCCCGTATCCGTCACGGCCTCAAGCTGCAGCAGATACAGGCCGGACGGAACCATCGTACCGTTGGCGGCACACAGGTTCCACAGCTCGGTCTGCACACCCGCCGTAACCGCCTTCTCCGTTACCAGCTGGCGGACGCACCGACCCGCGATGTTCAGCACCCGCACGTTCATGCTGCAGGCCCGGGTGACCGTGTAGGTCAGCGCGACGTTGCTGCCGCGTGTCTGGGCCGCGCTGGCCGTCACCGCCAGGGCGCCGATGGTGCGCGGCGAGACCGTCAGCTCGAAGGTCCGCTCGCTGCTGTCGCCGCTGCTGCGGTACGCGTAGCTCGGCACCGTCCGGGCATAGAGCGTCTTGCCCGTCTGCTTGTCGGTCAGCAGCACCTGGTAGCCGTTCGGCACGTTGCTCAGGTCCGGTAGCGTCACCGTCACGTCGGCGTCGGCGACACTGCAGGCCACGACGAAGGCGAAGGTCTGCGACCCCAGGCTCGAGCGCACATCATGCGCCAGCTTCGCGCCCGAGCTGTCCGTGAAGTACACATCCACGGTGTGCGACAGGGCCGGCGGATTCTCCACGTTCTGCGCGCCGTCCGAGCCGGGCACCACACCCGCCAGCGAACTCGAGTCCGCGCGGCTGCCCGCTCGGGCCACGATGGGCAACGTCCAGCCACCGTTGAGGTCCGCCTGCGTGGGCTTCATGCTGCTCTTGTCCGCGGCCGTGCCGGCAGTGGCGGCGACTGTCAGCGATACACCGCTGCTGGTCGCGCGCACCCAGGCACCCTCCCACCCCAGGATGCTGCTCCGGGCCGCGCCCAGGCTCGCATCCGACGACACCATCTGGTAGCTGCCGGTGGTGTTGTCGTACACGAAGGCGTAGTTCTTGACGGCATCCGACACCGTCGGGATGAAGTTGCTGAACTTGACCGGCTGCGACAGCGGGTTCGCGATCATGTTCCAGCCGTTCGTGAGCCCGATGCTCGTCGAGCTGCTGGTCGGAGTACCGGACACACGTAGCGTCCTCACGCCGGCGAAGTTCACGAAGAACCCGCGCCCTGCCCGCACCTGGACCGCCGAAGCCGTCGGGTCGTTCTGCGCCACCAGATACTGCGGCGGGATGGCCGCCGGGTTCCAGCGGTAGCAGATCTCGCCATTCGTCGGGTCGAGATCGAACACGTGCATCGGGTTCGTATCCAGTGGCAACCCCGGCACGCCGATGAAGTTCAGCCCCGCCGGGAACGTGCTGCTCATCTCGATGTTGGCCGTGAAGTCCGCGGTGGTGGTGGTGGGCGGTACCGTGACACTGATCGTGGCGCTATCGCTGTCGTCGGCATCCACGATCTGGTAGCCGTCCCTCGCCGCCGAGACGGTGTACGTTCCGGCGCGCAGACCCGCTACGACATATGTCCCGGCCGCGTCGGTGACGGTGCTCTTCGTCCCGCACGTGATCTGGACACCCTCCACCGCCGCGCCGGTGTTGTCCTTCACCTGGCCGCCGATCGAGAAGGTATCGGCCACCGCCTCGAAGTCCACCCCGGTCAGGTCCGCACTGATGATCTGCGCGGCCTTCGTGGCCGGCTGGAAGTGGTAGTTCTTCAGGGCCGGCGTCACCGTGTACGTCCCGTTCGGCAGGCCCGCGATCCGGTACGTGCCGTTGGCGTCGGTGGTGGCCGTCAGCCCGTTGCAGGTGACTGTCACGCCGGCCACGGCCGTCGTGCCCTCCTTGATCGTTCCGGACAGCGCGTACGTCTGCAGCGCGCCGGTGAAGCTGGCCACGGCGTCATCCGGCCCCAGCGTGACCGAGGCCGTCGTCGGCGTGAACACATACTCCGCCCGCGCCGGTATGACCACATAGTTACCGGCCAGCAGTCCGCCGATACGGTACGAGCCGTTCCCGTCGGTCGTCGCCGTCTGGCCGCCCGCCGTCACTGTCACGCCGGGGATGGCGACGCCCGCGGCGGTCGTGATGATACCCGACACGTTGTACGTCGGCGCATCCGTCGTGCGGAAGCTATAGGTCATGTCCGTCACGTTCCCGACCCGGTCCTCGGCGTACAGCCGCACCGCCACGTCAGTCGAGTACGCGAAGTCCGTCGACGGGTTGTAGCTCACCGCCATGGTGGTCGGGTGATCGGAGTCTGCCGGCACCTTGACGATCGTCAGATCGGCGCTGCCGGTCACCTCCGACCCCGCCACCCACAGGCGGAACGAGGAGGCCACGATGCCCGCCAGCGAGTCACTCAGTCGGAAGGACACGTTAGTGTTGATCGGGACGCCCACGGCGTTCCGCGCCGGGTCGAACAGGTCGGCCGTCACCGCACCGGCGTCCACCGCCGTGTTGAAGCTCCAGTTCACCGGCCCAGTGCTGTTTCCGGCGTTGTCGAAGCCCGTCGCCGAGACGGTGTACTGCGAGTTGTAGAGCAGGTCCGTCGTCGGGTTGTACGTCGCCCGCCACCCGTCCGTCAGGGCCGTGAAGGTCAGGCTCGACGACACGTCGGTCCCGTTGAAGATGAGCTGCGTCGCGGCCTGGTTGATGCCCGAGCCGCCGTCATGCAGCGAGAACGAGATGTTCGTCGTGACAGGCACATTCGTGGCGTCCGCCGTCGGGGCCCGATCGTCCAGTGTCGGCAGCACCGTGTCCGTGACCGTCTTGAAGCTCCACGGACTGAGGGTGTCGTTGACCAGCAACTGGTTCCCATCGAAGTCCTTGACGTCCACCCACACTTTGACCGTCGCGTTCCACGCGAACGCCGCGCTCGGCACCACCGTGACTTGGTAGGAGTACTGGTCGCCGGTCAACGTCGGCGTGGCGTGCCCGATCACCGTGGTGCCCTGCCACAGCGTGACCACCAGCGTGCTCTGGTCTATGCCCACGCCGGGGTCATCCAGGCTGAAGGTGATCGGCGTGTTGCGGGCAACCTCGGTCGAGCCGGGCGCCGGGCTCTGCGCGGCGATCGTCGGTGCCGTGCTATCGCGCGTCACGATGCTCTGGGACGTGACCGCCGTCCGCTCGTTCGGCACCTCGTCGAACGCGGTCACCGCAATCCAGTACGTCGTGTTCGGCGCCAGCGCCGTGCCCGACGGCAGTTGCGTCACGGTCAGCGTCTGCGTCCCGGCCGCGAGGGCGGGCAGGGCCGTCAGCCCGGCGGTGGTCGTGAACTGGCTGGTGCTGATCCACACATGGTAGCCCGCCACGTCCACTTGCTTATCTTCGGAGTAGCTCGTCCAGTCCACATGGACTGACCGGCCGTGGATCCCGCTGGTCAGGATCGGCAGCGCGTTGACGGCTGCCGGTGGCGTGGTGTCCACGATCCCGGCGGCGTCGGTGCCCGTGTCCGGCGTCGGGTTGCCGCCGTCGTCCGGGTCGGTGTACGTCAGCGTGACCGTGTTGCCCGAGGTTCCGGCGATGGCGTTCAGCACCCCGTCGCCGCTCGCACCGGCGCGGCCCAGCGACTGAATCGAGCCGTGGAAGTTGCCGGTGGCGACATTGGTCTCGGTCAGGACGACATCCTCGGTATCACCGTTCTGCTCCGTCACGGTAACCGTCACGGTCTCCCGCGTCGCCAGGTCGAGGTTCTGATCAGCGTCGATCACCTCGATCCAGATCACGCTACCCTCTTCGTACTGCGTGACGTCCGCGCTGTGGCTGTCCATCAGCCGCACGCGGCTCTTGACGCCGATCGTCGGCCCGGTCAGCCAGTCTGCAGCCAACGCCGGCAGGCGGATGCCCGCCTGGCAGGTGAAGGCATGGTGGTGCGCGCCCAGGCCCAGCGTCGAGCCCGCCACGCCCACGACGTACTGGATGCCGTTTGTGGCGTCGTTGTCGGCCGCGTTGACCTTCCGCATGTCCAGCGGCCCGACGCCGTTGTCGAACGTGCACCGCACCCAACCGGGGGCGTCGTTCTCGGCGTCCCTATACGTGACGTAGAGCTGGTAGTAATCGCCCAGCGCGCCGTACGGCTGCACGACCTGCGGATCCTCCAGCGTCGGCATCTGGTTACCCTTATCCAGGTAGAAGTTCTGGATGGCGCTCCAGCCCGATACCGCGCCGTCATTGTCCACCGTCCGCACGTGCCAGTACCACATCGTCCGGTCCGTCAATGCCGCCGTCGGCGTGACCTGCGTCACACCATCAGCCGTGGTGTACTGGTAGGACACCGTGGCGAGTGTCGGCGAAGTGGACAACTCGACGATGTAGTGCAGTGTCCCGGCTGTGTCGTCCGGATCGGCGTCCGTCGCGGCAATCCAGCTCATCAGCGGCGTGTCGTCGCTGACCTGCTCACCATCAGCCGGGTCGAAGCCGGAGTCCGGCGCCGCCGGTGCCTGGTTGGACAGGTTGATCCAGAAGGTCTGTACGTCGCTCCAGTCCGAGGTCGCGCTCTGCGCGTCCACCGACCGTACGCGCCACCAGTACTGCGCGTTGTCCGCCAAGTTCACCGTGCAGACAGCCTGCATCACGTTCACGAGCGTCGTGGCCGTGAACACATACGGGCCGTTCGCCAGGTCCTCCTTGTTGTTGAGCTGCACCTCGTACTTGAGCGTGTCAATGGTGTCGTTCGGGTCGGGGTCCGGTGTCGCCGGCATGCTCCACGTCAGCGTCGGGTTGGCCGTGTTGATCGGCGGCCAGCTCACCGGCGTGAAGACGGCGATCGGTGCGTACGGCGCCCGGTTCGCGATGACGTGGAAGTTCTGCACCGCCGACCAGGCGGACAGCGCCCCGGCCGCGTCCTGCGTCTGCACGCGCCAGTAGTAGGTCACGCCCTCGGCGAGCCCACCGGCGGGAGTGCACTCGATGCTCGTCTGCCCGTAGGCCGTCGTCGCCCTGAAGGTCGGGCTGCTGAAGTCGCTGTTGTCGTCTACCTGCAGGTTGTAGCGCAGCACGTTCGCCGTGTCGTTGGCGTCCGGGTCGGTGCCCGCATTCCAACTCATGGTGGGCGTGCGATCCGATACGCCGATACCGCCCGCCGGCGAGAAGCCCGACGTGGGTGCATTCGGCGCCTGGTTCGCGCCGACCACAAAGGTCTGCGTAGCGCTCCAGGCTGCGGACACCAGCCCGCCGCTATCCACCGTCCGCACGTGCCAGTAGTAGGTGGTGCCCGTCGTCAGCGCGTTGGCGGCCGGCACGGTGACCGTCACGATGCCATCTGCCGTCGTGACGCTGTAGAAGTACGTCCCCGCCGGCGCCGGGCTCGGGAAGGTGTTGTCGCTGGACAACTGCACCTCGTAGTGCAGCGTATCCGGCGTATCCGTCGGGTTGGGATCGGTTGCGGCATTCCACGACAGGTTCGGCGTCGTGTCGCTCACGTTGACGCCGCCACTGGGAACGAACCCGCTCAGCGGCGCGTCCGGCGCGTTGTTGGAGGTGTTGAGGTTGAACCGCAGCGTCGTGCTCCAGGCCGACACCGCGCCATCGTTGTCTATCGCCGCCACGTGCCAGTACCACGTGGTGTTGTCGGTCAGGGCGCTCGGCACATCCAGGAAGGTGCGCCCCGCCACCGCCACGTTGTAGGTGTAGGCCACCGTCGCGAAGTTGTCCTTCGACAGCGCCACGCGATAGGTCAGCGTCGTCGCCGGATCGCTCTGGTCCGGGTCTGTCGCAGGATCCCACGACAGCCGCGGCGTGGAGTCGTTCACACCCGACTGGTCAGCCGGTGAGAACCCTGACGTGGGCGGGTTGGGCGCATCGTTGCCCGTGTTGCACCAGAAGTCCTGGATCGCGGTCCAGGCCGACGTCAGCCCTTCACGATCCACTGCCCGCACACGCCAGTAGTACTGCGTATCGTCCATCCACGTGCCAGCCGGCACGACCAGGTACGCCTCACCCTCGGCCGTCTGCCCGCTGTAGACCAGCGTCCCGGAGAAGTCCGTGGAGCCGCTCACCTGGACATCGTACTTGATTGTGTCAATCGTGTCCGAAGCGTTCGGGTCCGGCGGGCTCGGCGGGTTCGGATCATTCCAGGTCAGCGTCGGCGGACCGACCTCGATCCCGCCGCTCGGGGTGAACGTCCCCAGCGGTGTCGCCGGCGCCTGGTCCGTCACGATCCGGAAGTTCTGCGTGGCCGACCAGTTCGTGGCCTGCAGGTTCTTGGCGTCCATCGCCTTGACGTGCCAGTAGTACGTCACGCCCACCGGCAGCGTCGTCGTCACCGTGATGCTCGGGGTCGTCGGATCAGCCAGCGGCAGCGTCGTCAGGGCCGGTCCGAACTCCGGTGACCGGAAGTCGGCGTTGTTGTCCACTTCCACGGTGTACCGCATCGTCGCGGCCGTGTCATCGGCGTCCGGGTCCGGCGGCGAGGCGGCGCTCCATGCCAGCACCGGCGTCCGATCCGTGATCGTGCTGCCGCTTGCCGGGTCGAACCCGTTCACAACCTGGTTCGGGGCGCGGTTCGTCACGACCGTGAACTGCTGACCGGCGCTCCACGCCGAGTACAGATTGGTCGTGTCCACGGTGCGGACACGCCAGTAGTAGGTGCTGCCCTGCGTCAGCGGGCTGCTGGCCGCAACGTATACATACGTCTGCCCGGCCGGCGTCAGTCCGCTCGTCCAGTAGTACGGCGTCGTCGCGAACGTCGCGCTCGAGGCCACCTGCACCTCGTAGCGCAGGGCGGCAGCCGTATCGGCCGCATCAACGTCGGTGCCGGCCGTCCACGACAGCAGCGGCGTTGTGCTGCTGACCGAGGCGCCTGTCCCCGGCGTCAGCCCGGTCGGTGTCGTCGGCGCGTTCGCGGTGCTGTTGACAAACAGCGCCTGCGCCGGGCCGTAGCCCGACGGCGTGCCGTCATCGTCTATCGTCTGGACCCGCCAGTACCACTGCACCCCGTCCGTCAGCGTCCCGCACTGGACCGACGACACGCCCGGCGCCGTGGTGTAGGTGTCGAAGAGCGGATCGAAGACGTTCGACCGGCTCACCTGCACCTCGAAGTGCACACCCACCACCGGAGCCGCGGTCACTGCCCCGTCGAACGGATCCGGGTCGGGATCGGTGCTGTTGTCCCACGATAGCAACGGCGTCGTGTCGTTGGTCATCGAGCCGCTCGGCGGATTGAAGCCCGTGGTCGGCGCCGTCGGCGCATTGTTGCCCGTGTTGACGTAGAAGTGTGTCAGCGTTGACGTTGTCCACGGCGAAGTCAGCCCGCCGTCGTCAACCGTGCGGATGCGGTAGTAGAAGTGACCGTTGTCCGGCAGCGGGGTCGTCACGTCCACATAGGTCTGGCCACCCACCGTGGTGACCGTCGCGAAGGCATACGGGCCGCTGCTCAGGTCTGGGTCGGCCTTCACCTGGATCTCGTACGTCAGCGTCGCGGCCGTGTCGTCGGTGTTCGGGTCCGTGCCGGCATTCCACTGGATGCGCGGCGTCGCGGTCGTGATCTCCTCACCATCGCTGGGGTCGAACCCGGACGTCGGCGCCGCCGGCGCCTGGTTCGCCACGATCCGGAAGTCCTGCGTCGCCGACCATGCCGTCGCCGCCAGGCCCTTGCGGTCCACCGGCAGTACGCGCCAGTAGTACCGGACGCCCACGGTGAGCGTCGTCGTCACATTGATGGTCGTGGCCCCCGTCGCCGTCGTGCCTGTGAACTCGGGGCTCGTGAAGGCGGAGTTGTCGTCCACCTGCACCTGGTACGTCATCGTCGCCGCCGTGTCATCGGCATCCGGGTCGGGCGGGGTCGCCGCGTTCCAGGTCAGGTCCGGGTTCGGTTCGCTGATCTGCTGCGTCCCCGTCGGCGCGAAGCCGGTCGTCACCGCATACGGCGCGCGGTTGGCGACCACCGTGAAGGTCTGCGTCGTGCTCCAGCCCGAGCGCAGGCAGTTCTTGTCCACCGTGCGCACGTGCCAGTAGTAGATCGTCCCGGCTGTCAGCACCGGCGTGGCCGGCACGTCCACATACGTCCGCGCCGCCGTCCCCAGTCCGCTGGCCCAGTAGTACCCCGGCGTCGCCGTGAACGTGTTGTTGCTGGACAGCTCCACCTCGTAGCGGAGCTGCTCGACCGGGTCCTCGGTGTCAGCGCCGGGGCCCCACTCGAGCCGCAGCGCGTGCGTGGCGTCCGGGCTGATGCTGCTGCCGGTCGCCGGTACGAAGCCGCTGGTCGGCGGTGTCGGCGGGTTGTAGTCGCTCCGCACCCGGAAGTGCTGCAGCGTGCTCCAGGTCGTGGACCGCGCCCCGTCGTTGTCCACCGCCTTCACGTGCCAGTACCACCACACGTTCTCCGTCAGCGGCGTGGTCACGGCCAGCGACGGACGTCCCGCCGCGGCCAGCGGGCCGGTGGTGTACGTGTATTGCGGCGTGGTGAAGGAGCCGTCCGCGTTCGTCGCCGGCGCGGCGCCCCCGATCGCGCCTGACGCCAGTTCCACCACCCACGATACGCCCACGATCGGTGGCGTCGCCGCCGCGTTCGTGTACGCGCCGTCTGTGATGTCCACGTCCGGATCGCGGCTATTGTCCCACGACAGGGTCGGCGTCGAGTCGTTCGTCGTCGCCTCCTGGGCCGGATCCCAACCCGTCGTCGGCGGGCTGGGCGTGTCGTTGATGCTGTTGACCCAGAAGTCCTGCACCGCCGACCACGCCGACTTCAGGCCCTGGTCGTCCACCGACCGCACCCGCCAGTAGTAGTGCGTGTCATCTACCAGGCTGACCACGCCGTTCACCGTCGCGGTCAGCGTGTTGACGGCCGTCGTCGTCTCGAACGTGAACGTGGTCACCGTCGCCAGGTCCGCGCTGGTCGCCAGTTGCACGTCGTACTTGATGTTGGCCAACCGGTCCGACGGGCTGTCCGGGTCCGGCGTCCCCGGCATGTTCCACGTCAGCACCGGGTTCGCGCTGAAGACCTCCGCCGACCCGCTCGGGGCGAACGCAGCGACCGGCGTAGCCGGCGCCCGGTTCACCACCGGCGTGAACGACAGCGTGGCCGACCACGCCAGCGAGGTCGCCCCTTGGTCGTCAACTGTCTGAACCCGCCAGTAGTAAGTCACCCCGACCTTCAGCCCCGCGCTCGCCAGCACGTCCGTCGTGGTGACCCCATCTGCGCCGGCGGCGTTCCACAGAGGACTGCTGAAGTCGTTGTTGTCGTCCACTTGCACGACGTAATGCAGCGTGCCGGACGGGTCGCCCGGATCCGGATCGGTCGCCGCCGTCCACGACAGCCTCGGGGTCGGCGTGTCCGTCGCGTTCACCACCGTCACCACGGTGCCGTTCGCCGGGTCGAACCCCGTCGTCACCGCGTTGGGTGGGCTGTTGAGCTGCACCTGGAAGACCTGGGTGTCGCTCCAATCGGTGGCGTACGCCCCATGGTTGTCCCTGGTCATCACATGCCAGTAGTACGTCCCCGCCGCCAGTGGCGGCGCCGGCACAGGCCACTCGGTCGTTCCGTCCGGCGAGGTCGTGTTCACGTTGCGGATGACGTTCGTGAAGCTGCCGTCCGTCGCCAGTTCGACACGGTACGAGAGCGTGTCCGCCGTGTCCGCGGGGTCCGGGTCCGTCGCCGCGTCCCAGCTCAGCACCGGGCTCTGGTTGAACACGGTCAGCGTGGGGCTCTCGGCGAGGCCGTCCACCTTGAAGCCGCTGGTCACACGGTTCGGCGCCTGGTTCGGCGCCACGATCTTCATGGCCTCAGTCGTCGGCCCTGACTGCATCGGGAAGTTGGTGGCCGCCACGCTATCCTGGTAGGCCGCCGTCATGCTGGGGTTCTGGGTCAGCTCGACGAAGGTGGTGTCCACCATCCGAAGTTGGACATGCGTGTCAACGGTGGAGCCCGAGTTCAGGCTGACGCCCACGATCAGGTCCTGCGGGTCCCCGCCGGAGACTGTCAGGTTCACGTTCTGGAAGGTGACCTGCTCTACGCCGGCGTTGACGGTGAAGCTGGCCTCCTTCAGCGGCGAAGCGATCTCAGCCGCATCCAGAACGTGGTCCTTGTCGGTGTCCTTGTAAAGCCGCGCCAGCTTCAGATCGGTGGTCGCGGTGCAGTCCCCCACCTCGTTCAGGGTGATCTGCTTGATGTTCACACTGTCAGCCGGTGGCACATCCGCCACGTTGACAGCCAGGTTCAGGCCGAGCAACCCGATATCAGGGGTGCCCTGCGGCGACGTCGCGGGCGCCATGTCCGTCGGTGTGACCGTCAGCACATCGGGCCGCTCGTATATCTGTACGGTGCTCTTCGCTCCGATCGGGAACCGGTACACCCCGAACTGGTAATCGCCCAGGCGCTCCCGTTCCTGCACCGCTCCGGGCACCTCGGGGGTGATCTGCTTGTAGTCGGCCAGGTCGGCGCCGACCGTGATCACCGGGTTCGACTGCGCCGTCGGCGAGATGTCATACGTCAGGTAGATGATGCGCGCCTCGTTGAGAGGGATCCCAAATCCCAGGTTGGTGAAGGTGGAGTAGTCCCCTGAGAGGGTCGTGGTCGCGACGCGCGTATCCCCGCCAGCCCCGACCTGGAGTCCCGCACTGCCGTTCGTCTCCACGAAGAGCGAGGACCGCTTGACGGTCAGGTCCGTGCCGTTCGTCCCCGCCTCGCGGATGCGGACCTGGTTGACGACCACGTTGCCCGTCGAAAGGTTGTTCCCGGCTGAGCTGTTGTCCAGCTTGAGGGCCAGAATCGGCACATCCGTGTCCCCCTGCTGCGCGAACGTCGGGGGCGTCACGCTGTCGTCGCGCGTCACGACAATCTCACGCGGCATGACGTAGATGTCGGCCGTCATCGTGGCGGCCGGGGTGCTGATGTTGACCACGCGCACGAAGCTGTCCGTAGGCGTCTCGGGCTTGATGATCAGCGTACCGACCCCCGCCTGGGAGTCGCCATGGCTCCAGCTCGACGGGGTGCTGAGCTGGGTGAAGCTGCGGTTGTTGGCGGTACCGGGGAAAGGATCGCCCGCTGTGTCCGTGGTGGCGCCCCTGGGGCTGTTCTCCAGTTCGTTCAGCCCGTCGGCCTGCTCCATCGCCACCGACAGGGCCCGCTCCTCGACCTGGAAGGTCGTGAAGCCGCGCGGCAGGTAGTGGAAGTCCCGCCGGTCCACGTGGTAGATGTACAGGCCCTGCGCGGATGGGTCGCCGAAGTAGTTGGGCCCCGTCGTGTACCGGTTCTCGATCAGGAAGTACTCTTCCCAGTCATCCGGGGCCACGCCGTCCCGCAGGTAATACGGGTTCGCCGGCAGCTTCAGAATGACCGGGTCCTGCAGCGCCAGTTCCGACTGCGGGATCTGGATGCTGATGCGGTCCTGCTGAACGGGCACGACCTGCGCCCACGGACCGTTTTGCAGGTCCACACCGGCCGGCTCCACCAGGTGCCACGCGTCAATGCGCCCAGTGTTCGTGGCCATGAGGCTGAACGGCCCCAGGGTATCGCACAGATAGAACGACGGGTTGGGCGGTGGCTGTACCTTCGTATTGTTGTACAAGTCGTTGTCGTAGAGATCGACAAGGCCGAAGTTGTGCCCCAACTCGTGCCGCGCCAGGCCAGCGCTCGCGCTGTCCGGGATCACCACGTACTTGCCGTTCAGGGCGGCATGGGGGGTGATCGGCATGCCGGGGCTGTGCTCGTCGCCTCCGCCGTTGTGCGGGTAGATATAGACCCTGTTATTGTAGTCGCCCAGAGTGATGCCCTGGTCGGCGCACACGCGATCTATGTCAGCCCGCATGTTGTCGGACGTGTGGCCGGCATCACCCGGGCTCCGGTAGAACCCCTGGTTGCTGCGGCCGTTGTCAGCCAGACAGTAGTTGAAGGGGTACGGGCGGTCCACGCGGTCGGACGTGCTCTCATTGGTGCCGCCGGCATCGTCGGTGTAGTTCGTGTTGGCCGCCCGGAGATGCCGCAACTGGTACGGGTAGCCGGCCACCGTCTGGTAGAAGGCATGCGTGTGGCAGTAGTAGTTGAAGTGCTTCAGTCGGTTGCCCACATCATCGGACATCAGCCGCACCGGCTTGGTGTTGGGCTCGGTCGCCTGGCCGGTCTGCCGATCCAGCAGTGAGAACGGCGGGTACTCGACCGGGGCGCCGACCGGGTTGTCAATTCCCGGGAAGGACTGCCACTCCGTATCGTCGTTGGAGAACACGTCGTTGACGGTAAAGATCGTGGAGTTGCTGCCGAACGTGTCATCCAGATTGGGCGACCCGTGTCGCTGGGTGCGTGCCTCGGTGGTGACGGCGCTGCCGGTCGTCGGCGTAATGACCGTCCCGGTCAACTGCTGCCGTGCCGACACCGTGATTGTCCAGTCGCCGCCGTCCTCGTCGTCGTACGTCCGCGGGGTGGCGCCGCCGCCCGCGTCAGGGTAGATCGCGGTGCCAACGTTCGTCAGCGTCCAGCGGCGCGCGTCGTACGGGTCAACCACCCAGTTCCAGGTCGTCCCCGACGCCGGGCTAAGGGTGGCGGTGCCGGCCTGGTTGCCCGAGGCACTGCTCACATCGGCCTGGTGCGCCTGCAGCGTGGTCGTGCTTACCGAACTGGTGTCCTGCGTGAACAGGATGGTGAGACCGTCCTGGCTCATGCTGGCGCGCAGCACAGCATAGGTGGCATCCCACGGCAGCGGACGGATGATGGGAGTGCCGGGCTGGATCGTGTAGTCCTGCGAGCCGCCAAATGGGTAGCGGTCCAGCATGTGGTGGGTGCGCAGCCATCCCTGGGCCGCGCTACCCGGACCGGAGATCGAGATGTGGTTGTGCGTGTTCTGGTAGAAGAACTCGCGTACGGAAGTTGTGTTGGCGAGGTCGAAGAAGAAGTTGTTCCAGTAGTTGCGGACCTTCAGGTCGGTGTTCCGGTTCTCGGGGGTGTTGTAGTAACCCGCTTCGCTGTCCCAGGTCGGGCCGCAACCGTAGTGGTACTCGTCCCACTGCATGGACGTGCCGACCGGGTACCCGCCCGACAGCGCACCGCCCGCGGAGTCGGCGTAGGCGGTCGGCGCCCACTGGCCAAACTCGCTGTTCAGCTTGGCGTCGTTGATGTTGCCCAACATCGCGTATTCGGCCCTGGCGGAGTAGGTGCCGGTCCACGATGCGCCCCCCTGCGGGTAGAAGATATCGTCACCGGAGGTCTCGGTGCCACGGGCATTCAGTGGCGGGAAGTTCTCAGGCGAGAGGTCGCGCCACGCTGGGAACTCCGCGATCAGGACGGCGATCTTCACCACTTCGCTGGCGCGCGTGCCAGCCATGGCGCTGTTCCCGGCCATCTGGGCCAGGGGCGATCCTGAGACGCCGGTGAACCCCAACGGAATGACGACCCAATCGCGCGGATGGAACAGGTCGGCGAACCACATCGCCAGCCGCACCGGCCACGGCTGCTCCTGCTTGAGCTTCCGCACATAGCTCTGGCCCAGACGCGAGCCCCTGTCCACGAGGTAACCCGAGCCCTCATAGGTGGCGCTGGGGGCGCTGAGCATCTGGCTCTGCTTGACGCGGTAGAAGTCGAGTTGCGCGCCGTCCCTGACGCGGAACTCCTCGATGACCTGCTTCTTGTCGCGGTGCTCGACCTCGCTCAGGAACTGCTCGGCCGCGCTGGTGCTGACGCCCTGTTCCTCGGCGACAGTGCGCACCGCATCCTGGCGAGTGGCCCCGGTCGTGATGGTCACGCCGGCCACAGCCGCGTGGTTAGGCAGATATGCCACTAGGAGTAGGGCGAAGAGGAAGTGTGCACCAAGCCTCACGCGGGTCTTCTCGGTCATCTTGAGGCCTCCTCAAGGGTTCACGACCACGGCAACGACTGGTCAGGGCACGGCCGAGCGACATGGCTGGACGTCTACGACCCGTTGCGTCACGGCTACGGCTGGGGCGGCACTGGCTGCCCCCGTACGGCATTCGGTCCCCCGTGGCGTTCTCTCCCGCAAGAGACCGCCTGGACCCAGATAGGGATGATGACTCCCCCGTCTGGCGCCCCACCCGGCGGGAAGCGGGCCCGCCGCGCCTGGTGCGTCTCATCCCGGGCCGCCTTACCCGCGCGGCCCGGGATGCCCCGATCAGTTGTGTCCGTCTGCGCTGGCCAACCGGCGCCTACTGCACCAGTAGCGGCGCCACCGTCGTCACCTGCTGCCCGTCCTCGGCCGAAGCCTGTACGCGCACCAGGTACCGGCCCGCTGGCACCCGCAGCCCGCTGTCGCTGCGCAGGTCCCAGGCGGCGGTGTTCACGCCGGCCTGACCCGCCGCGTCACGCGTCAGCACGCGGATCTGGCGGCCGGCCACGTTCATGATGGTCATCTGCACGCTCGCCGGGCGCGACAGCGTGTACGTCAGTGCCACGCCGCCGCCCTTGGCCGCCGTGGGCGATACCACGACGCTCAGCCCACCGCTCACGTTCGGCACGACGTCCAGCCGGAACTGGCGCTCGCCACCCGTGCCGGAGTTGTATGTGTACCCGCTGAGCGTCCGCGCCCACAGGCGCTTGCCCGACGCGACATCGGTCAGGTAGACCGCCTTGTCCCGCGATACTTGGGACAGGTCGGGCAGCGACACCTTCACCGGCACGTTCTGCAGGTCCGTCTTGACCGTGAAGTTGTAGGTGAGGCTGCTGGCCGACGCGCCGCGGATGTCACACGTCAGCGCCGTCCCCTTGCTGTCGGTGAAGTAGACATCCACCGAGTTGCTGATGAACGGCGGGTTCTCCATGACGTAGGCGGCCGGGTTGGAGGCCGCGCATGTCACCATGCCCGCGCGCGCCGTCGTGTCCATGGTGCCGCCGGCCTGCGCATGGATCGGGATGACGAACTCGCCGCTGCTCCGCGTCCAAGTCGGCTGCTCGGCGGTGATCGTGGTCGTGAGGGCGCTCACCGTCACCGCGCGCGCGCTCGTGGACTTCATCCACATGGCCGAGTGCTGCGGCACCGAAGTCAGGGCGCCCACGCCACTGGCGTCACTCACCAGGACATAGCCGGTTCCGGGCTGGTAGATGTAGGCATAGTCGGAGACCGGCCCGCCAGCCGTCACACCCACGTTCCCCCACGGCAGCGCCGCGGCGTACGGGTTGCCCGTCATGTTCCAGCCGGCGTACACCAGCAGCGTGTAGTTCACGCTCGTGCGCGTCGGCGTCCCGGCGACATTGAGGACCGTCGCCGCATCGGTCCGCACCCAGAACCCGCGCCCCACCTTGACCTGCACCAGCTCCAGGGTCGGGTCGGTGTTCCCGGCGTGGTACTGCTCGCCGCTGGGATCCCACCGGAAGGTCGGCAGCGCGCCGAACACGGCTACCGGCGAGGTGTTCTCGGGTGTGATCGGCAGGGACAGGAAGCTCAGCCCTGCCGGTAGGTTCACCGTGTAGATCGGCACCCCGACGAAGTCCACCTCGGTCACGCTGGCATCCAGGGCGACGCTCTCGGAGGTCGGCCGGAACACGTACCCCGTCAGCGCCGGCTGCACCGTCCAGGTGCCAGGGAGCAGGCCGGATATGGTGTAGGTGCCGGCATCGTTCGACACCGCTGTCCCAGTGCCCGTATCCCCGGTCGCCGTGACGGTGACCCCGCCCAGGCGGCCGCCGCTCAGATCGGTGATCACGCCGCTGATACTGAAGGTCTCCAGCGCGCCCACGAAGTTCTGGTTCGTCGCCGCCGGCCCGAGCGTCACCGACCGCGACGCGGGGGTGAACACGTAGCGTGACAGCGACGGCTCGATAGTGTAGTCACCCGCCGGCAGGTCCAGCAACTGGTACACCCCGGCCGCGTTGGTGACGGCCGTCCGTGAGCCGACTGTCACGGTCACGCCCTGCATGCCGGCGCCGTTGCCATCCGTGATGATGCCGGTGATGTCAAAGGCCGCCTGCCACACGAAGTCCACGCCGGTGGCGTTGGCGTCCGCAATGGTCGCTGTCTTGGACGTGGGCGTGAAGGCATAGCCCCGCAGCGTGGGGGTCACCGTGTACGTCCCGTTGACCATCCCCACGATGGTGTAGTCGCCGGCGGCGTTGGTGAGCGCCCACTGGTCACCGGTAGACACCACGACGTTCTCCAACCCCACTCCGGTGCTGCTCCTCACCGAGCCCGAGATCGTGTACGTCGGCGGCCCGGCGATGGTGAACCGCCACGAACTCGTGGCCGTCTTCCCGCCCAGGTCATAGGCCACAACGGTGACGTTGACCACCGCGCGGTAGGCAAAGTCATTGGCCGGGTTGTACACCACGGTGTACTTGGCGGCCGTGCCGGTGATCGTCGGCGTGCCGACATCCACCGCCACCCCGTCCGCGGTCACGGTCGTCGTCAGCTTGGTGCGGTCCACGCCCGTGCCGCTGTCACTCACCGTGAAGCTGATGTTGGTCCCCGGCGCGATGTCCAGCGCCCGATCCGCCGGGAACTGGTCGGCGATGACCGGAGGCTGCTGGTCCGTGGACTGCACCGGGCCAAACACGTTGGAGTCGACCGACTCGTTGGTGCCGTCGTAGGCGCGGACCATGTAGTAGTAGTCCGTCCCATCCGCCGCCGTAGTGTCAGCGTAGCTCGTCTGCCCCGCCGCGGCTGTCCCCAGCATGGTGCTGAAGCCCGTTGCGGTCGCGTCCCGCCGGTAGATGTGGTATTCCTTCACATCGTTCTGCCCGCCGCCGTCATCCGGCGACAGCGTCCACGTGACCGCGATCGTGCCGCCCAGACCCGGATCAATCGCCGCCACGTTCGACGGCGGCTCCGGCGGGATGTTGTCTATCGCCGAGACCGGCCCGGCCGGGGTCGAGTCGGCCGACTCGTTCGCCCCGTCCCACGCCCGCACCACGTAGTAGTACAGTGTGCCGGTCACAGCCGTTGTGTCCTGCAGCGTGTAGGCCGCCGACTTGGTGGCAGTGATCGTCTGCAACGGCGTCGTCGGGTAGCTCCCGGATGTGGTCGTGCGGTACAGCCGGTACTCCGTCACGTCGTCGGCGCCGCCGCCGTCGTCCTGGCTGGCGTTGAAGGTCAGGTCAATGACCCCGCCGTTGTCGTTCGGGTGGTCCTGGGCCAGCAGCGACTGCGGCGCACCCGGCGGCTCGTCCACCACCGGGCCATTGTAGTAACTCGGCGTCACGCCCTGGATCGGCAGCCGTGCCCGGTCCAGCCCGTCGGAGGCGATGAACCAGTACCGATGCGGCGTGCCCTCCACCAGCCCGGTGACCGAGTACTGGTAGACCGCTCCGTCGGTGTAGTCCTCGTCGGTCGAGTCCACCTTCGTCATGTCGTACTCGGTCCCGTCAATCACCACCCGCACGTAGTCGGGCGGATTGCCGGCTACACCGGCGAACTGGTCGATATCGGTGTAGATGACCGTGTAGGTGAACGTGGTGCTGACCCGCCCGGTGTTCGGATCAAGCCCCGGCGGGTTGGTCGCGTCGCTGCCGTTGTCCGTGGACTGGAAGCTCAGCGTCGGCGGCGTGTTGGCCTTGACATTGGGGCCGTCCTCGTAGGCGTTCGGCGTGGACGTCGGGTCCGCCGGGTTGCTTGGTTCACCGGCGAAGGTGAACGTCGCGTTCGAGGCCGAGGCCGGGTAGCGCAGCGAGCCGTCCGAAGCCTGTGCCCGGAAGATGTGCTGCCCCTCCGTGAGCTTCACTGCCACGGTCTTGTAGACCGCGCCGTCGGTGTAGACCGTGTCGCCGGTGTTGTCCGGGGACATGTTCAGCACGGTCGCCGGGGCGTCCACCGTCCCGTCAATGCCCAGCCGAATGGCCGCCGGCATGTTGTTCTCTTGGTCGGTGTAGGTCACCGAGAAGATGAATGGGGTCGCCGTGGTGCCGTCATACCCGGTCGCCGCGTCGGGAGTGAAGCGGAAGTCGGTCAGGACCGGGGCCGTGTTCTGGATGACCTCCGGGCCGTCGAAGGCGCCGCTGAGCGGCAGGCGTACCGTCTCGCCCTCCACCTTCATGTTGCTGTCGGTGGGGTCTATCCAGCAGCCCCAGTCATCCACGAACACGAAGTAGTAGCGATGCACGCCCGGCCCCAACTCGACATACGTGGCGCTGTTGAACACGTAGTCCTTGCCATCCGAGTAGTCCGTGTCGGCGGAGCTGGCCGGCAGCATCGTGCCGTGGAACCAGTTCGAGATGCGGAAGCGGTTCGTCGCGGCTACCCCATCGGTGAGCGCTGTCGAGCCGGACGCGAGCACGATCTGGGTGGCCGTGTTGCTGGTGATGGCATAGGTCTTCCCCGTCGCCGGCCCCGACAGTATCTCTGCCCTGTAGTTCCCCCCCGCCAACTCGTTGACCGCGTAGCCCGTCCCGCCGGTCGTCGTGTAGTTGATCGTCGTCTCATTGGATACCGACGACACCCGGCCCTCGCCGTTGGGGTTCCCGAACAGGTCCAGGTAGATCGAGGTCTCGAAGGGCCGGTCACCATCGGAACTGGTGTCCAGCATCTGGCCATCGGGGTCGGTATAGGTGACCTTGAACGTGAAGTCGTCGCCCGTGGCCCCGCCCGTCTGGGTGACGCTCTGCCCCGTCAGCGCTGGCGCGGCGTTGACGCGGAACGAGTAGAAGTCGTTCTCGCCCGTGCTGTCGCTGGCCACACCCATGTCGCCGGGGTCGTCGAGGCTCCCGCCATTGTACGTGTACCGCGCCGGGCGATTCGGGAAAGTCGCCTGCCGAATGCCGTCGCTGGTCACGAAGTAGTAGTTGTAGTCGCCCGCGCCGCCGCCACCCGGAAGCTGGTCCGGCGTCGTCACATACTGGTAGACGCACCCGTCACGGTAGTTCGTGTCCGTCGCGTCCAGCTTCTCCATCGTGTAGCCAGACCAGCTACCCAGGGAGACGCCATCGTCGTTCCTGCGGATCATCACGCGGATGTAGGCGGGGGGCAGGTTGCTCGACTGCCAGTAGTTGACCCGCAGCGTGTAGGTGCTGGCTGACGTCCACTTGCCACCCCGGAACGGCGCCGTGGCGTCCGTCTCGGGCCGGATGTTCGCGAAGTTGGGCAGGATGGTGTCGTCGTTGGTCACGCGCCACGGGCCGACCGGGGTGAATGTGGGGTCAGGGCCCGCGCCCAGTTCGGGCAGGAAGGGGTTAGCGGCGGCCTGAGGCGGGTTCACGCCCAGCGCGCTGCCGCTTTGGAACGGCTCAATCGAGCCACGGGGGAAGTACGGATGCGCGGTCAGCATCGGGTTGATGGCGGGGTACAAGCCGCTCTGCGAGCTGTACGGGTACCCGTGGCCCCCGTTGGCGCCGTCCGCATCGTCGTACCGCTGCACCACCGGGGTGACTTCCATGTCGCCCGTGCCGCCGCGGATCGGGCGCATGTACTCGTTGGCGAGCTCATCGCCGGGACGCCCGACCTGCAGCCACACGCGGTTGCCGTCCGGCGGGCTGAAGTCGGCACTCGCCAGGAACTCATACGTGTGGCCCCCCACCTGCATCGAGACGTAGTTGTTGGATGCGGGGCGCCCCTGCAGCCCGGCGGCATAGTAGTCGTTCAACTCGTCCCCGGGAGCGTCGAACGGGTACAGGAACAAGTTGTCCATGAAGTTCTGGTAGTCGGTCGGCAACAGCGTGTAGAAGTAGATGATGCCGTTGCCGTCATGTGGCTCGCTGTCGTTGGGGTTCTCGCGGATCATGTAGTGCGGCCGCGAGCGGTCACCGTCAATGATCAGCACGACCTCCGGCGCCTGCCAGATGTGTGACTCGCCCGTCTGGTCGGCGAAGTCGTCCATCCGTGGGCGCAGGGACGACCAGGCGCCCGTCGGCGTGGACCAAGACCATGCGCCTGCCCCATAGGTCCACCAGTCCGCACTCCAGTCCGTGTCCCGCGTGGCGTTCGCCCGACCGTTGTCGAAGTTGGCGAAGGTCCCCCGCGGCAATCCAGGCGCAGTGTTCGTGCCAAACCGCGGCAGCAGGTCCAGGCTCTGGTGTAGGTCCATCCGGTACTGCACCCGGAAGGTGAAGGTGCTGCTGCTGGAGCCATAGTCCTGACCGGCTACCGGCCCGTCCACCGACAGCGGGTCCACCCCGACGGCCATGCCGGACCACCAGTCCAGAATCGCGGCGTTGTCCCACCCGGTATTGTAGGTGCCTGCGGCACTGATGGTCGTCGCCGTCCCGCCAGATGCGGGGACGGTGGTGGCGTAGATCGTGAAGGCGAAGTCCTCGGCGCCGTTCCCCTGACGGACCTGCCCGATGACCTCGGTCGGACAGTGCGCGGCGCCCCTGTAGTCATATCCCGCATACGGGCCGATCGTGTAGGCCCAGACGCTGCTCGAGCCCCCGCTGATCAGGTAGCGCGTGACGCCGTCCGAGACGTCGTTCCAGTCGCCGTTGGGCTTGGGGAAGATCTGCGTGGTGCCGCCGACGCCCACGATGTGCATGTCCGTGAGGACTTCCGTGTTCGCGATCGTCAGAACCGCGCGGAAGTACCGCTCGGAGTTGCCCGTGGCATTCTGAGGGTATACCCCGTCCCCCCCATACCCCAAGACCAGGGTCGCGCCGTGTGCGGCGCAGCCTGTCACGATGAGTGCGAGCACGAGCAGAGGAAGCGATGAGTACTTGCGCACTGGATGGATCACGGGATCCCCATCCTCCTGTCTTGAGGTGCAGGCCCGACGTACCACCGCCGCAGCCCACCAACTGCCACCGCTCTTGCCGTCGGCCCCACGGAGCCCCGACGGTCGCATGGCAGGCACACAAAAACCTACTGGCGGCCCGGCTGGGCGCCGGTCGCAGTCGTCCCGACCTGAGCAAAGCCTGTGCTATGCCTGTAAATCAACCTGCGATAACCCCGTGTATTGTAGTTCAACAGGGCACCCAAGTCAACGTCGGAATGTCGCGCCCAGACCGGCCCAGACGCTGGCGCTGTCGGCTCCCTGTCCCGCCACCTCCGCCCAGCCCGCTTGCTGCCTCTCCATCGCCAGCAGAGCCTCCTTCAGGGCCGTGCCATACCCATACCCACCCAGCCCTCCCCCGGCCGCTATGACCCGGTGACAGGGCACCACCAGCGGCAGCCGGTTGGTGGCCATCACCTGCCCCACTGCCCGCGCCGCCCCCGGCTGCCCGCAGCGCCGGGCCAACTCACCGTAACTGACGGTCTCACCGTACGGAACCTCCGCGCACGCCCGCAGCACCCGCTCCTGGAACGCCGTCCCGCCCGCCAGGTCCACAGGGATCTCGAACCGCCGGCGGCGCCCGCCGAAGTACGCCCGCAGTTGCTCTGCCGCTTCTTGCACGATGGCCCGCGCCTCCGCAGGCCCGCCTGCCCCCTGCAGCTCGGCCGCTACCGCTTCCCGGGCCACCAGCCGCACTGACGCCAACCCACTCCGCGTGGCCATGAGCACACACGGCCCTGGCGGCAGCTCAACTGTCAGGATGGCATGTTCCCGCATATCGCGGAGGCTCTTCCAACTGCTTGAGTTAGGGAACTCGACCAGGGGACAACGCAACAGACTACTACACGCGAAACATAGTTACCTACTTCGGCCGATAGATAGTAACAACCGAGGCTCTGCAAAGGGTCCCTCTGCTTTTCCGCACGGCTCCAGGGAACTGTGCAGCCCTTCCGTGTCCCTGTCCCCCCTGACTGAGGCTCAGCCACGTACGGCGCGGCTGATCGCCAGGAAATTGGCCTGCCAGCGGTCCTCGGGCACATCCTCCGTGATCCCGATCAGGAACCGGTCCGCCTCCCCGTTCTGGGCGATCAAGTCTCGGGTCGTCTCGTACACCACCTCCGCCGATGACAGGTGCACCGAGGAGGGGAAGTTGATCCACAGCACCTTGTCCGGCCACGCCGCCCGTGCCTCGGCCAGTGTCATGTCCGTATCCGGGGCCGGCGTGAAGGCCTCAACGATATCTATACCCGAATCAGCGATCTCTTGCGCAAAAAGTCTGCAGTTTGCATCAAGATGCACCAGGAGCTGCTTTCCCTGTCGGTGCAACTCCTCCGCCAGCTCGTTGTAGTGTGGTAGGACGTAGTTGCGGAACCGTTCTGTTCCCACAATCTCGGGGCTGACGTTCCCGCCGTACTGGACTACCTGGTGCGGGCTCTCGGCCAGGATCTTGTAGCAGCGCCGGTTCCGCTCGTGCAGGGCCCGATAGAGCCGCATCAACTCATCCCGCCGCTCCATCCACTCGATCGTGAACGTCTCGACACCCATATAGGTGTAGATGAGCCCCTGCAGCGGCGAATACCCCGGCATCCCGCCCCGCAGGTACACATCCTCCCCCAGCCACTCCTGCGCCTTGATGACGCTGGCGTAGTCCGCCACGAACTGCGTGTCATTCGCCTGGAAGATCAGCTTCTCGTAGTCCTCGGGGCCCTTGAAGGGCAACTCATGGCGCCACGAAGTGAAATCCGCTGGTTCTGACAGGCTCGTCAGGTCCCCCTTGGGCGTGTGCGTGACCGTCCGCACCATGCCTTTGCCCGTTCTCTCATCAGTATAAGAGTATGTGTCCGTCGTACAGTTGGGGGTCACCGTGCTGTAGCCGACATAGCGCCGGTTCATGATGCACAGGCCCTCGTTGCGCAGTTGGCGCTCGACGGCGCACTGGGGGATCTTGTACTCATAGACGGTGAAGGGCACGTGATCGGGCTTCTGCCCGGCAATGACCATCTCGACGCGCTGTCGGGGTGTCATCGAGCTGCTCACCTCACGGGTTCCGGCGCCGTAGGAGCGCCGGCTTCCAGCCGGCAAGTCGTCCCGTAGTGCGGGCTTCCATCCCGCCATCACTTCCTGGGCGCCTGGTGGATGCCCTGGCCCAGCGCGTCCATCGCCGCCTCGCCGATCGCCTCGGCCAGCGTCGGGTGGGCGTGCATCGTCTCGGCCATGTCGGCCACGGTCAGCCCGTTCTGGGCTGCCAGGCCGATCTCGGCCACCAGGTCGGTCGCCGACGGCCCCACGACCGTCCCGCCCAGCACCCGGCCGTCGCCGGCGTCGGCCACGATCTTGACAAACCCCTCCCGGGCGCGGATCGCCGCGGCCTTGCCGAGGGCCTGGAAGGGGAACTTCCCGACCACCACGGCCGTCCCGGCGGCCTTCGCCTCGTGCTCGCGCAGGCCCACCGACCCGATCTCCGGGTGGGTGAAGACCACGCCCGGCACCAGCGCGTCGTGGACATGGTCGGCGCCGCCGAACAGGTAGTTCGCCACGGCGATGCCCTCATGCGACGCCCAGTGCGCCAGTCCGATGCCCCGGACGACATCGCCGATGGCGTAGACGCCGTCGAGGCTGGTCTTCCGGTTCGCATCCACGGTCAGCCGCCCGCGATCCAGCGCCGCTCCGGCTTCCTCCAGGCCCATGTTGGCCGTATTGGCCCGCCGCCCGGCGGCCATCAGCACCATGTCGGCCGCCACGGTCTTCTCCTCCCCCTCCTGCTCGAAGACCAGCACCTTCTTGCCCTCGCGCTCCTCAATGGCCTGGGCCTTGGCCCCGGTGGCGATCTTCACGCCGCTCTTCTTGAGCGAGCTGGCCAGCACGTCGCTGGCCTCGGGGTCCTCGGTGGGCAGGATACGGGGCAGCATCTCCACGATGGTCACTTTGGTGCCAAAGCGCGAATAGACATAGGCGAACTCGCAGCCGATGGCCCCGCCGCCGATGATCGCCAGGCTCTCGGGCGGGCCGGGCAGCGCCACGGCCTCATCGCTGGTGAACACGCCCTCGCTGTCATGGCCGGGGATCGGCAGCACGAAGGGCACGGAGCCGGTGGCCCAGATGATGTGCTTGCCGCTGATCCGCTCGGTCCCGCCAGCGGCAGTCACTTCCACTTCCGTGGGCGACAGCAGCTTCCCGCGGCCGCTATGCACCTGCACCTGCCGGGCCTTCAGCAGCCCCTCCACGCCGGCCACGAGCTGTTTGACCGTGCGGTCCTTGTGCTTGCGCACCCCGTCGAAGTCAATCTGCACCTCTCCGGCGGTGATGCCGAAGGTCTTGGCGCCCTTGATCTCCTCGACGACTTCGGCGCACTTGATGAGCGCCTTGGAGGGGATGCAGCCACGGTTCAGGCACGTCCCGCCGACCTCCCGCTCCTCGACCAGGGCCACCTTCGCGCCCAGATCCCCGGCCCGAATGGCCGACACGTAACCGCCCGGCCCGCCCCCAACGATGATCAGATCGAACGAACTGTCGCTCATATCATGGTATCCTTTCGGATGGCAACTTCGCCCCGTCAGGCGGCGGGGTGCCACGGCCAGGCCCCCTGGCCGTGCCCGGACCACTTTGGCCCGTAGGGCAGGCGGCCTCGCCTGCCCGCCCCGACGCGCGGGCGAGGCCGCCCGCGCTACTGAGTGCCATGTGACGTCCCGGTCGCGCCCTACCCGGGCGCCACCCACGAGAACGCCCGCTCCATCTCCGGGAACGGGCTCACATCGAACCGCCGCTCGGGCACGATCCCCTTCAAATGCCAGTCGGCGAAGTCCATGAACGCCTGCCAGTCTGCCGGCCCGTGCTCATGCCCACCCTCGCGGAACCAGATACCGACGCGCTCCTCGGCCCCCAGGAAGCGGTACACTTCCCGCGCGGCGTCATAGGTCTGGTATGTTCCCGTCGGATTGGCCCACAGGTCCCCCAGCGCCTCCATCGTGAGCAGGCCCCGGGGCGCCACGAGCGCCTTCAGGGCGTGCTGGTCGAAGGGCAACTCCGCCACCCGGCCGACGTAGTCGTGCATCGGCGGGGCGTACCAGTACGGGATGGCGCGCATGTTGTCGGCGATCGTCTCGGACTCCTCGCCCTGCCAGCGGTAGCACCCGGCCCCGCCGGCCCCGGAGTTGTTCGCCCCGGTCAGCGCGATCCGCTCATCCGTTGCGCCGGCCAGCAGGGAGGTCTTCCCGCCCCGGGAGTGCCCGACCACGGCCAAGCGCGCCGGATCGGCCCAATCCTGGGTCAGCAGGAAGTCCACGACCCGGTGGTAGCCCCATGCCCACGCCGCCAGGGCCCCGAAGCCGCAGTCGGGGAAGACGGTGTACAGGCCCGTGGTGCGCTCGCTGTGGTAGGCATCGGGGGCCAGTTCGGTGCGGTTGAAGGTCACCAGCGCATAGCCCCGCCCGATGACACCCTCGATGACCTCGTCCCGCAGCGCCCCCCAGCACATGTCCCCATCCATGACGACCGGGAAGGGGCCGTCGCCTTCGGGCACCAGTGCATCAACAATGAACCAGAAGGGATGCGCGCCACCCTCGATGTTCAGGCGGTAGCCGAACCGCCGGGGCTTGCCGGCCAGGCGCCGGGCCACATTCGGGTGCAGCAACTCGGAGGTCACGGCCTCGGGCCGGGGCGGCATCCCGCCATACTCGATCGGGATAACGAGGTCATACCATTCCTGGCGCTTGCGCCGCCAGGCCTGCACGCTGTCCACGCGCGAGCCATCGCCGAACGCGAAGAGATCAGGCAGTTCACCGGCTAGTGTGTGCATGGTCAGCTCCCGGCGGCTCCTGGGCCGCACCTGAGAATAGTCGTCAGTCGGGCACCGCGCCCGGCCTTGCCAGTAGGGCAGGCGGCCTCGCCTGCCCGTGGGGTCTCGACTGCCCCGCGGGCGGGCCGCCCGCGGTACTGGGAGAGGCGTGCCACTCCCCTACTCCGGCGTCAGCACCACCTTGATCGCCTGCTTCTCCCGCAGCAGCCGCAGTCCCTCGTTGGCCTGCTCCAGGGGCAGCACATGGGTCACCAGCGCATCGAGGGGATAGCGGCGAGAGTGCGCGATCGTCAGCGCCTGGTGCAGATGCCGCACGTTCGAGGTCCAGACGCCCTGCAGGCGCACCTGCTTGCGGGATACCACGTAGGGGTCGAAGGTGAAGCCGGGCAGCGGCGTGGCCAGGCCGGGAATCGTGACGGTCCCGCCGGGCGCGACCAGCTCCAGGGCCTCGCGGATCGTGTCAGCCGTCCCGGCACAGTCCACGACCGCCCCGGCGCCGACGCCCCGGGTCAGGCCCCGCACCAGCTCAAGCCGGTCGGCCAGATCGGTGTCGCCCGTGCTGACAGGGAGGCAGCCGGCCGTCTCGGCCAGGTCCAGCCGCCGCCC
The DNA here is from genome assembly GCA_021372615.1 of bacterium. NCBI lineage: Bacteria > bacterium. The sequence continues at coordinate 37,826 of JAJFUB010000041.1, forward strand.
GCTCCGCGCGGTGCCGATCATGACGACCTGGTCGGCGCCCCGGGAAAAGGCCAGCGCCGCCGCATACAGCCCGAGCGGACCCGGTCCGATGACGACGACCACCTCCGCGGGCTCGATGCCGGCCAGCTCGATGGCATGGGCGGCCGTGGCCCCCGAGCACGTCGCGGCCACTAGCCCAATCGGCTCGGCCTCAGGCGGCAGCTTGATGGTCTCCGTCCCCGCCCGCAGCACGATCATCTCGGCATAGCAGCCCTGTAGGGCGGGAGCGCCGCCGTTGCCGTCGCCGTTCCCGCCGCCGTTGCCGTCGCCGTTCCCGCCGCCGTTGCCGTTGCCGTCGCCGTTCCCCTCTCCGGAGCGCAGCGCAGCGGAGCGAGGGAGAGGGGCAGGGGTGAGGACGCCGTTGCCTTTGCCGTCGCCGTTGCCGTCGCCGTTCCCCCCCTCCCCCGTGGGGAGGGGGCCGGGGGGTGGGACGCCGTCCCCGCCTCCCAGCGAGATCCCATACGTCACCCGCTCCTGGCACAGCTCCGGCTGCCCCCGCAGCGTGCAATACGGGCAGTGCCCGCACGTCAGCCCCCGGTTGAAGGCCACCAGGTCGCCCACGCGCAGGCTCTCGCCGAAGACGTCAGCCTTGTCGCCCCCCAGGGCGGCAATCCCGCCGATCCCTTCGTGCCCGGGCACGAGCGGCAGCGGCACGCGGGGGTCATCGCCGGCGACGATGTCGAGATCGGAGCCGCAGATGCCGCTGGCCAGCAGGCGCAGCAGCACCTCGCCGGGCGCCAACTCGGGGACCGGAAGCTCGTGCAGTTCGAGCGGTTGCCCGAACTGCGTGAGGACCATGGCTTTGGCGGTGTGCTTTATCATCGTCGCTTCACTGGCTCTGGGAGCTGTCGGTCGCGGTCGGCGGCCGCTACCCCGCCAACTGCTTCCGGTTGAACTCCACGGTCATCTTCACGCCCTCGCGGAAGCTGACCTTGGGCTCCCAGCCCAGAACGCGCTTGGCCTTGGTGATGTCCAGGGCGATGTGGCGCACCTCGCCCTTGCGCTCCTCGGTGTAGATCGGGGGCTCGCCGTACCCGGTGGCGGCGGCGATGGCGTCGTAGACCTCCTGATCGGTGGTCTGGACGCTTGTCCCGATGTTCACAATCTCCCCGTCGCCGCGCTCCAGGGCCAGCACATTGGCCTCCACGACGTCCCCGACAAACACGTAGTCGCGCGTCTTGTCGCCCTTGCCGAAGATCGTGGGGCGCTTGCCCTCGAGCATCAGCCCGGTGAAGATGGCGTTGACGCCGGCTTCACCCTTGGGGTCCTGCCGGGGGCCGAAGACGTTGGCGTACCGCAAGACGGTGTAGTGGAGCCCCTCGATGATCGAGTACATCTCCAGGTAGTGCTCCAGCACGTGCTTGGTCAGGCCATAGGGCGAGATGGGGCGGATGGGGTGGTCCTCGGTGCAGGGGATGACCTCGGGATTGCCGTAGATCGCCCCGCCGGTCGAGGCGTAGACGAACTTGCCGACCTGGGCCGCCAGCGCCGCCCGCACCACATTGATCCCGCCGAGCACATTGACGCTGGCATCGAAGACGGGGTCTTCCACGGCCTTGCGCACGTCAATCTGGGCGGCATGGTGGCAGACGATCTCGGGCCCGAAGGCCTCGAACGCCTGCTGAACGGCCTCCCGGTCGGTGATGTCCACCTCATGGAAGGTGGCGCGCGCATCGAGGTTCTGGCGCTTGCCGGTGATCAGGTTGTCCACGATGGCGACCTCGTGCCCGAGGTCCACGAAGCGGTTCACAACGTTCGAGCCGATGAACCCGGCGCCGCCTGTCACGAGAATTCTCATTCGCAGCCATCCTCACATTCGCATTCATGCATGGTCGTGCCGGCCATGCGCTGACCGGCCCGCAGATGTTAGTTTCGCCGGCGCCACAGCCATCCCTCCCCGCGCCCCGCCGGGGAGGTCCGGCCCCTTCTGACGCCGAACTCGCCCCCGCACACACCACCCCCCGCCATGACGGCCACAGGAGACACGCCATGGACGCCCCGCGCGTGCTGGACACCCATTGCCACTACCAGAAGACCGACGGCTTCCTCGAGCAGATGCTGGAGCAGGGGCAGGCCGCCGGGGTGGAGGTCTTCTGCCTCAACGGGGGCGGTCCGCGGTGGCGTCAGCACGACAACAACGGCGTGATGGCCGCGGCCGAGCAGCACCCTGACCGCATCCTGCCCTTCGCCTTCTGCAACCTGGGCGAGGACACCGGCTCACAGGTCTACGCCTGGTACCGGGCCGGCTTCCGGGGGGGTGAAGACCCAGTGTCCGACCGGGACGTACGATGATGAGGCCTTCTTCCCGGTCTATGCCGCCGCCGAGGAGTGCCGCCTGCCCATCCTGTTCCACACCGGCATCAGCGCCCGCTTCGCCAACCACGACCACTGGAACACGTCCTCGCGGTTCATGATGCCCCTGACGCTGGACCGCCTCGCCCGTTGCTTCCCGGGCCTCACCATCTGGGCGGGGCACCTGGGCGTGCCGGACACCTGGCACGCGGCCATGCTCATGCGCATCCACGCCCACGTGCACTTCGACCTGTGCGGCATTGACGTGACGGGACGGCGGTGGACGACGATCTGCAGTCACGGCGAGATGTTCTATGGCGGGGCGGACCACTTCGGCAAGCTGGTGTTCGGCAGCGAAGGGTCTCCCGGCGGCTTTGTCCCGCTCTCAAACGCCTACCGCGAGCTGCTGGACGCCCATCACGTGCCGGCCGAGGTCTGCACACGCATCCTGTGGGGCAACGCCGCGGAGGCGCTCAGACTGACAGTTGACTCTTCAGGTAGGAATGTGGCAAGGTGAGGTCGAAGAACTACCATACAAGGTGGCTCTAAGACCACTCATCAACGACCTCGGAGGTTATGCCACAATGACGCAACGTGGATTTACGCTCATCGAGTTGTTGGTTGTCATCGCCATCATCGCCATTCTCGCTGCCATTCTGTTTCCCGTGTTTGCCAAGGCCCGCGAGAAGGCCCGACAGAGCAGTTGTCTGTCCAACGTCAAGCAGTTGATGCTCGCCTTCATGCAGTACAAGCAGGACTACGACGAGCGCTGGCCACAGATGTACTGGGGGGGCAGTAGCTGGGAGCCCGCTGCGTCAGGCTGGTGGGGCGGCGAGATCGAGCCTTACATCAAGAACAAGCAGATCTTCCTGTGCCCCAGCAAGAGTGATACCGTCTGCAGCTACATCTACAACAGCGGCTACCTGAGCCGGAGGGCTGACGGGGACATCACGGTGCCTGCCGAGTTGGTGGCTCTGGCCGACAGCACTGGCAACGGCTGGTGGGGTATTGACGGGAACACCCCGGGCAACAGCCAGTGTCTCTTCGGGAACGCGAACTGCCGCATCAAGCCCGGGCACAACGACGGCGCCAACTTCGGCTACTGCGATGGTCACGGCAAGTGGCAGGCCGCCACCGGCTGGAAGGCGAGCTGGTGGAACCCGACCTGGACGCCGTAGTGGCCGCACCATGGGGGGGAACGAACGAGTAGTCAAAACACCGGGCGCTGCCACTGGCAGCGCCCGCTTCGTTGCTGCCGGCCGGGGGAAGCCCAAACCTACGTCCGCCCCACGCCCGTCCCCATGATCTCGTCGGCCTCTTCTTCCATTTCGCTCTGGCATGCCGCCGTGGCCAGCGTCAGGTCGGCCATCGGCTGCGCGACGATCTGCTGCAGCACCCGCGGCGCCATCCAGGCGACCAGACCGGAGATGAGCACGAACGCCAGCCCGACGATGAGGAACGGCATGGCCATGCCGAAGTGGGCCGCCAGGGTACTGCCGACCAGCGGCCCGAAGCCCCAGCCCAGGCACGAGAGGGTCTGCACCAGCCCGAAGGCCCTGCCGCAAGCCTGCCGGGGCACCATGTGGCGGATCAGGGCGTTGATCGCCGGAATCGTGCCGGCCCCGGAGGCGGCTGTGAGCAGCCGCCAGAAGAGCAGTTGGCCCGTATTGTGCACGTAGGCGTGCGGGATGAGCGTCAGGCCGGTCAGGAGGGTGCAGATGGTCAGAACCTTGCCGTAGCCGATCCGGTCCCCCATGCGCCCCAGGATCGTGGCGGCGACGGCCGCGGCGATCGCGGCCAGCATGAGGATGTCGCCGGTCACCATCGAGGCGTTCTTGGCGCCCGCGCCCGATAGCTTCTCGATGTACAGCGGCAGAACCGGCCCCACGAATGAGCCGGCGAACATCACCAGGAACAGCAGCCCGGCCAGGGTCGTGAAGCCCCTGAGGGTCACGACCTCGCGGATCGTGGCCGGCCCGCGCTCCTCCTCTTCATCCTCGGTCTGCTCAAAGTCCTCATGGACGCCCAGCACGGTCAGCAGCCCGGCCAGCAGCAGGAACCCCGCGGCAAACAGGAAGGGCAGACGGAGGCCGTATTCGGCCGCCAGCCGCCCGCCGACGCCCGGCCCGACCGAGTTGCCGATGTACTGCGCGGTGTGCATCAGCCCCAGCGCAAACCCGGCGCGCCGGATGGGGACGACGCTGCCCACCAGCGCCACCGAGGCGGCGACGGTGCCGGTCAGGATGCCCTGCATCACGCGGAGCGCCAGGAGTTGGTGGACGTTCTGCACGTACGCCATGGCCCCGAGCACGACCATCCCGCCGAACATCGAGCGCATGACCATGAGCTTGCGCCCGTGGCGGTCGGCGAGCAGGCCCCACAGCGGCGCGACCGCAGCCATCACCAGCCCGGCGGCCGTGGATAGCCACCCGGACCAGATGAGCACGGCCGGTCCGTCAGGGACTCCCAGCGAGCGCACATAGTACGGCAGGAAGGGGATGCACATGGCGAAGCCCATGATCGAGCAGATCTGGGCTACCCAGGACGCGGCTAGGGTGGACTTCCATCGCGGCACGGCGAGAACCACGCTTCGTAGGCGGTACGGCATCGGGTGGCAGACGCGGGCATGCCACCACAAACCGGACAGTCTACTCCTTTACCACCATTTGTCAAACTCCGGCTCCTCCCCTGTGTCGCTCCTAAGTAGTAATGTCCCCTTCGTGCAAAGTAGGAATGTCCTTCGGCGAACAGAGGGGCATGAAGCTACTGACATGGGTGACGAGGAACCCGGACACGGCGAGGTTCTGGAGCAGTTGCAGCAGGGGCTGTGCCAGCGCCAGCCCAGCCGTCTGCGTGCGCGGGCGCGGACGTCCCGGACGCGCCAGGCAGGGCTCTGTGCGCGTGAGGACACGCCCGCCCACGCCGCCGGCCGCGGCGGAAGGATGTGGACGCGAGAGCAGCGAACAACGTGTTCCGTGCCGACGCCCCGGGCTTCGGAGGCCATGCCGCAGTGAGAGTCAGCCATGCAGACCCGTATTGACATCTTTGTCAGCTATGCTCAGAACGACCGGGAGGTCGCCGAGGCCGTCGCGGCCAGTTTGGAGGATGCCGGAGCGTTCTGCTGGATCGCCCCGCGCGACATCCTGCCGGGGGCCGACTATGGGGCCGAGATCGTGCGCGGGATCGCCAGCGCGGCCATGTTCGTGCTCGTGTTCTCCCAGCACGCGGACCGCTCGCCATACGTGCTGCGGGAGGTGGACTTCGCCCTCGCCGAGGGCAAGGTGATCCTACCGATCCGCATTGACGAGACGAAGCCTTCGGCGGGCATGGACTTCCGTCTGCGCACCGTGCAGTGGGTCGAGGCGCCGGATGTCCCCGTGGCTGACCATATCATCCAGGGGGCCCTGCGAGTGCTGGCGGCAGTGCAGGGGCGCGAAACCCCGCCGGCCGCGTCGTCCCCACCGGCCGCCCCGGCACGGCCGGAGCCGCGTGATGGGGACGAGCCGCCATCCGTGGCGCCGGTGACGGCCTCCCTGACGGGTCCGTACCCCCTGCCGCCGGCCGAGCTGCTGAGCGACCTGCCGACCGAGGCCGCCGCGGTCAGCGACGACGCGGCCGCCGACCGGGAGGCGTGCGCCCGCCTGCAGGTCCTGCTCCACAGCCTCCGTCTCAAGGGGCAGGTCACCCACTGCGTGCGCGGACCGATCGTGACGACGTTCGCGGTGGAGCCGGCGCCCCGGGCCCGCGTGACCGACTTCGTGCGTCGTGCCTACGAACTGAATCAGGCGCTCGGGGCCGCCGGTGTGCGCATCGAGGCCGCCGCCGGCGACGGCAAGGCGACTGCGGCCAACATGATCTGGATCGAGGTCGCGAGCGACACGGAGGCCCAGGTGGGCCTCAAACCACTGCTGAGCGAGGGCACGTACTCGTCTCCGGTCGCCTTCGCCCTGGGCCGCTACGCCTGCGGCCTGCCGCTGGTGCTGGACCTGGCGCAGGCCGCGCACGTGCTGATCGGCGGAGTCGCCGGCTCGGGCAAGAGCGCCTGCCTGCACGCCGCCGTGGTCAGCATGCTCATGCGCACCACGCCCGACGAGGTGCGGCTGCTGCTCATTGACCCCAAGCGGGTCGAGTTCCCGGTCTATGATGGCCTCCCGCAGTTGCTGGCGCCGGTCATCAGCGAAGCCGGCCCCGCCCGCGACGCGCTGGCGTGGGCCGCGGCGCAGCTCGACACCCGGTACGAGGCCCTGGCGCGGGCCGAGGTGCGCAACCTCGACGAGTACAACGCGCTGGCCCTCGCCCGCCTCGGCGACGTCCCGGCCCCCGAGCCGCCCCTGCCGCGTCTCGTGATTGCCATAGACGAGTTGGCCGACCTCATGATGCAGGCCGCCACCGACGTGGAGTACCACGTATGCCGCATCGCCCAGCTCGGCCGCGCGGTCGGCGTGCACTTGCTCATCTCCACCGTCCGCCCGTCGCCGAAGGTGCTCACCGGCCCGATCCGGGCCAACATCCCCACCCGGATCGCGCTGAAGACGGCGACGGCGGCCGATTCGCGGGTGATCCTGGACGAGGCCGGGGCCGAGCGGCTGCAGGGCCGCGGGGACATGCTCTACTTCCCGATCGGCGCCCCCGAGCCAGTGCGCGCTCAGGGGGCGCTTGTCAGGTCGGAGGACATCGTGCGGGTCGCCCGGTTCGCGCGCACCCAGTGCGGGCCGCAGTACGTGCCGGAGCTGCTGACCGCCACCGCAAGCCCGGCTGGCGGTGGGCCGGCTGACGAGTTGTACGCGGACGCGGAAGCCTTCGTCGTGGCCGAACAGACCGCGACCATCGCGGCGCTCCAGCGGCACTTCGGCATCGGCTACGCTCGGGCCGCTCGCCTGATGGACGAACTGGAATGGTGGGGCGTGGTCGGGCCGCAGCAGGGCAGCCAGCCCCGACAGGTGCTCCGCAGGCCCCCCGCCCCCCATGGACCAGGCGGGCCCGCTGAAGACGCCGATGACGACCTGTACGCCGCGGCCGAGGCGTATGTCGTCGCGCAGCAGACGGCGTCGCTGTCGGCCCTGCAGCGGCGTTTCCTGATCGGCTACGCCCGGGCCGGACGCCTGATGGACGAGTTGGAGCAGCGGGGCGTCATCGGACCGCGGGACGGCAGCAAGCCGCGGCAGGTCCTGCGCCGCCCCGACCCGGACGGGGGCACCCACGGCGGCACCCCGGCCTAGCGAGGCGCCAGGGCCGGGGCATGCGCATGTGAGGGCACGTCGGCCCACGCGACACGTGCGCGCCTGCGCGATGCACCGCAGGTGGCGACCAGATTGGTGTGGAATAGCTGAGACATGTTCACTCGCCCACTGGGCCTATGCATCCTGCTGGCATTCGCGGCGAGCGCCATGGCGGCGCCGCTGCCCGTGCGCTGGTCGCTTGACCTCGCCACCGGGGAGCTGGGCTGGCGGTTCCGGCAGGACTTCGCCGTCTGGCCGGGCCCGTACTGGCGCGGCCAGGGCCAGCCACCCGTTGCCGCCAGACCCGAGGATCCGGCCACCTGGGGCCTGCTGCGCCTCGGCGGCCAGGCTGATACGCCGCCGACGCCCCAGAGCGCCACAACTGAGCTGACCGCGCCGCTGGTGGCGGACCGGCCGTTGGTGGATGGCCTCCTGGGAGGGGACGAGTGGGATGGGGCCGCGCAGGCCGTGGAGCCGCTCGACCTGGGCGAGGCCTGGGCGATCTACGCCCAGCACACCGCCGACACCCTCTATGTCTGTGTCGCCTGCCCCTCGGCGCTGACGCTGCGGCAGGGGCAGATGGCCGAGCTGTACCTGGCCCCCACCGGCGCGGAGGGGGCGCCCATGGCCTCCGCCGCACGGCAACTGCGCGTGCGGGCCGACCGCGACCAGCGGGCCGCATTGCAGACCGGCACGCTCGCCGGCGGCCAGTGGGACCTGCGGGGTGAGACCCGCGACGACTCGCAGGGCTGGCGCGGGGCCGCCTCCCCCCGGGGGGATGGCGGCTGGGCCTTTGCGGTCTATGAGTTCGCGGTACCGCTGAGCCTGTGCTGCCCCCCGGCGGCCGCGGCGCCGGAGACCCTCCGCTTCCTGGTGCGCCTGCAAACCGTGAGCCACGGGGGCTCAGTGGACGGCCCCAGGAACGCCGATCCCGAGGCGGTCATCTGGCCGGACGGTCGCACCTCATGTGCCAGTGTCGCCCCGGCGGCAGGGCCGCGTCCCGATTCCTGGCAGCGTCTGCTGCTGCGAGCGGGCGATGCGGCCGAGGGCACGGCGGTGCCGGCGACCACCCGCCCGGTCAAGATTGACGGGCAGATCGGCCTCAAGGAGTGGGGCGACGCCCGCGTGACGGCCTACAGCCTGCCCGGCGACCAGTGGCGGCGGGTGTGGCTGATGCGCGACGACCGGAACCTGTACGTGGCGGTGCGCCTGCATGTCGCGCGGGGCCTCCGGCAGCAGGAGGCCTGTCAGGTCTATGTAGACCCCTGCGGCGACGGGGGCCTGCAGCCGCGTGGGGACGACCTGGAGGTCCGGCTGCCGCTGGGGCCTGACAGTGTGGTCGAGACGCTCCGCTGCCAGGACCAGCAGTGGCGGCCCGGCGCCCTGCCCGATGTCCAGGGTGCGTCCTACCCGGTCAGCGCGACCGAGAGCACCTACGAGGTGGCTTTGCCCCTGGCGGTCCTGGGGCCGGACTTGCGCCCCCATCTGGCGGTGGAAGTGGTCTACGGGTTGCCCCGATGAGCACCCGCGCGCCGTGCCCCGGGGGTGATCCCACGCACAGGTGGCGCCATCCGCCGGCGGCGTCACGACGACCCGTTGCTCGTCGCCTCCTCCCCCCACTCCTGCCGCTCCTCGCCCTGTTGACCCCCGGCCACAGTCCCGCCGCCGTCTGGACCGAGTTTGAGAAACGCCTCGGCCAGCTCACCCTCCGCGAGATGGAACTGCGCAACGGCCGCGTCCAAGACGCGCTGCTGCAGGACTGGGTGGACCGGGTGGCGGCGCCCGTGGCCGCGCAGTCCACGCGCCAGTTCACCTTCGAGTTCGTCATCCTGGGCAGCTACGACAACAACGCCTTCTCCCTCCCCGGCGGCATTGTGTGCGTCACACGCGGGCTCCTGTGCCATGTGACCTCGGACGAGGAGCTGGCCGGGGTGCTCGCTCACGAAGTCGCTCATGCCCAGGACCAGGACGTCCGGCGCATGCTGCAGATGCAGCTGGCTTACCTGGCGGCGGTGGGCCTCCTGCGCGAGCACGTCGGACGGGACTGGATCTATGTGGCGCAGATCGTGCAATTGCTCGACAGCTTGCGCTCCCAGCGCGCCCACGAGACCCAGGCGGATCTCAAGGGAGCCGAACTGGCCTTCGCGGCGGGCTACGACCCCGAGGGTGTGGCCACATTCCTGCAGCAGATTCCCGACGCCAGCGGCCTGGGCGGTGACCTGCTGGCGACCCACCCACGGGCCTCGCGGCGCCTGCGGGCGGTCCGCCGGCAGATCGAGCAACTCGAGGCCCCGGAGTATGACCGTCTGGTCGCGGTCGGCGACCGCCTGCGGGACAGGCTGCACTACCGCCGCGCCCTGGCCGTCTATGAACAGGCGGCGCGCCGACAGCCCGACCGCGCCGAGGCGCCGGCGCGCATGGCCGACGTGCGCGGGCGCCTCGCCCCGGACCGGGACGGGGCTGAGGTCGAGTTGGCCCTCGGTCCCGAGGAGAGCGCCCGCTTGACCGCGACGCGGGAGGAACTGTGCCGCTGCGAGCAGGACCTGATCCGGGCCGAGACGCGCCTGCGCAAGCAGCTCCGGGCGTACCAGAAGGACCGGGACATCGCCCGGGCGCTCGAGTTGAGCCAGGTCATTGTGCCCGAGGTTGGCGAGGTGCAGTACCTGGCCACCCTCGCCCGGGCCCACTACGCCCTCGCGGCCTCGTGGAATGAGATCATCCGGCAGGCGGAGATCCTGTCGCGCAGCATGGCCCTGCGCACCGGCTGGGACCGCAGCGCGACAGACCTGCAGGACCCCCACAAGGTGAAGGGTGCGACCGTGGCGAATGAGACGGAGTGGCGGCTGGCAGCGGCGCAGTTCGACGGCGCCGTGCCGGCGGTCGCCGCGGCGACGGCAGCCGTGACGCGGACGGCCCGCACGTCGGCCGACCTGACGCAGGCCACGCGCATGTTGGCGTTGGCGTTCCTGGCGCTGGTTGCGTCGGGCTCCGAGCAGCCTCTGGGGCGCCTGAACTTCACGCGGTTCATGGTGCTGCAGAGCGATGTCTTCGCCGCGGACAGGCTGATCCAGCGGGCAGCCAGGGCGGGGCGGGAAGCACACGCCGAGATCGTGCGGCAGCACCTGGTGGCGCTCGCGGAGCAGATGTCCGTGCTGCACGCGACGGCGGGGCCTGCCCTGCGGGAGCTGGATGGGGGGCTGGTGGCGCAGCGGCTGGGGGGAGCGCAGCCTCCGCCCGTGCAGACGCCGCAACTGCTGGGGCAGGCGCTCCTGGTATGCCACGCGCCGCCGGAGGCGACCGTCGAGAGCCTGCAAGCCGTGGACACAGTCCTGCGCATGTGCTACCTGGACATGCGCGCCGAGCGGGGGCAGTAGCCCCAATCCCGGATCCCGAACCCCGGATCCCGAATCCCGGCCTCCATGACCTACGCCATCCTGTCGGACATCCACGCCAACTTCCACGCGCTGCAGCGCGTGCTGGACGATGCGGAGCGCCTGCACATCGAGCAGTTCATCGTGTGCGGCGATATCGTCGGCTACGGCGCGCAGCCCAATGAGTGCTGCCGGGCCATCCGCGAGCTGAGCGCAGTGATCGTGCGGGGGAACCACGACGAGGCGGCGGTGCGCTCGGCCAAGGAGGAGTGGTTCACCGCGGCGGCGCGGGCTTGCATCCAGTGGACGCGTTCGGCCCTGGAGGAGGAGCATCTGGCCTTCTTGGCCGAGCTGCAGCCCGTGCGCCAGTTGCCCGGCGCGCACGTCTGCCACGGCTCGCTCCCTGACCCGGACCTGTACACGACCGGGCCGCTGGAGGCCATGGCCTCGGTGACAGTGATGGAGGAGCAGATCTGCTTTCTTGGGCACACACACTTCGCGGAGTGGTATACTTACCGCAACGACGGTCGTCCGCCCAGCCAGCACCCACGCCCCGAGGGTGGCCACTTCGACCTCGTCGAGGGCCGCACGTATGTCATCAACCCCGGGGGCGTCGGCCAGCCGCGTGACGGCAACAGCCAGGCTAGCTACGCCGTCTGGGACCAGGAGGCGCGGACCGTCGAGATCCGCCGCGTCAGCTATGACGTGGCGGCGGCCCAGCGGCTGATCTACGAGGCGGACCTGCCGCCCAGCATGGCCGAACGGCTGCGCTACGGCATATAGAGCCAGGCCGGACCAACCCCAGCCCAGAGGTGGTCACGATGCCCCTTGAGGACAAGATTCTGCGCCACACGGTCGAGCGCGAGATCGCCAAGCTGACCCAGAACATTGACACCAGCCTCATGACCACCGCCGTCATCAACGGGGTGGTGTACCTGGGCGGGCGCATCAAGCCCTGGCGGGGCACGGCAGGCCGCGGCGTGGACGTCAAGCGCCAGGTCGCGGTCCTGCAGGACGCCCTGGGCAACGTGCGCGGGGTCACCCAGGTCGTGGTGGATGCGACCATCGAGGAACGGGTGTAGGGGCTGTCCGCGGGAGGCCCCGCGAACCAGTAGGGCAGGCGGCCTCGCAGATCAGTAGGGCAGGCGGCCTCGCCTGCCCGGTGGAAGTGCGCGGGCGAGGCCGCCCGCGCTACGTGAGGTCTACTGCGGGCGTGGGGACACGCCCGCCCACGCGACTTTCGTGCCCGCGCGGCTTAGGGCTTCACCAGCAGCGTCCTGAACTCGCGGTAGACGACATGCCCCGGGGGGCCGTGGCGCATGTGCTGCAGGTGCTTGACCAGCGTCACATCCACCTCCACCACCGTATCGCGGCGCCGGCGACTCTGCCTCGCCGCCAGCCTCGCCGCCTCCATCAGGGCTGACTGGGGGACCTCGTCGGGCCGGTTGTTGGTGCGGATGACGACATGCCCGCCGGGGCAGCCCTGCACGTGCAGCCACAGGTCATCCGGCCGTGCTGCCCGCAGCACCGCGGCGTTCTCCAGGGCGCTGCGCCCGTAGATCACCGCATACCCCTCGGGTGTCTCCGTGCTCCGGTAGTCGGCCTTCGTGGTCGGGCGGCGCCGCGGGGCCTTCAGCAGGCCCTGGCCTGTCATCTCCTCTTCGACCAGCCGCAGGTCGCGCAGCTCCCCCTCGGCGACCTGATCCAGCAAGTCCTCCAGCTCCTGCCGCTCCGTCCGGGCCTGCTCCAGCAGGGCCGGCACGCGCTCCCGGACGCGCTGCAGCTTCTTGTAGCGCCGGAACTGCTCCTGGGCCTGTTCCTGGGGCGTCTGGCGCGGGTCGAGGGGGATCGTCACCTCGGCCCCACTCTCCCAGTCCTCGGCCACGAGTTCGCTTTGCCCCGGCTCCAGGGCCCACACGTGGGCCAGGATGATCTCCCCGCGCCGCCGCCACTCGTCGGCCCGCTCGGCCTTCGTCAGCGCCGCCGCGCGCTCGCTCTCCCGGCGGCGGACCTTCTCCAGGGCTGCGCGCAGCACCCCCGCCAGCCGCTCCCGCAGTTGCCGCAGCTCGGCTGCCTCGGCGGCCCGGTGCGCGAGGGACCGGCACGCCGCGCTGAGCGACCCCTCCTCCCCCAGCACCTCCCAGCCGTGGGGCAGGGCCACCGGATAGGCCACGGGACGCTGCTGGCCCCGCCGCCCCACATGCGCCGGCCCCGGCTGCTCCGCGGCGTTGATGAGCGCCTGCAGAGCCGACAGGAGTTGATCCGGGCCTCCCGGGTCGGGCAGCGCCGCCGTCGTGGCATCCTCAGGCAGTCCCAGCCGGTCGAGCAGCACCGCGAGCAGCACGTCGCTGGCCCCCTGCAGCGTCTGGCGCACCCAGGCAGTCAGCAGCGCGGGCTCGTCGGGCCACCGGGCCGCCAGAGCGGCGGGGGTGGCGGTCGTGGGGTCGAGCTTGCCGAAGTCGGGGACTGCAGCGTAGGCCTCGCCGGGGAGCGACTCGCGCACGCGGTTGACGCGGGTCGTGACGTGCCGAGAGCATTCGAGAATGAAGTCGCGTTCGTCCAGCAGGAGCAGGTTGGAGAGGCGGCCCATGACCTCGGCCACGAGCGTACGGCGCGCGCCCGGGCCCATGCCCTCGGCGTTGGCGAACTCCAGGCAGAGCACGCGGTCGAACTGCACCTGCCGGGCCGACAGCAGCGTGGCCCCGCGCAGGTGCCGCCGCAACACATCGGCCAGGGGGGTATCGGCGCCGAGGGCCGGCTCGCGGTCGTCATCGCGATGGGCGCGGCCGGCGTCGGCGGAGACGTTGATGACGATCTGTGGCAGCGGCGCGCGGAGGGCCAGCTCCAGCACGATCTCCTGGCGCGACGTCGGGAAGACGCGCTGCACCCGCGCGCCGGCCAGTTCGTTGATCTCGGCGACCATGCGCCGCAGCATGAGGCTGTCGTAGGTCATATCGAGGCATCATGAAACATGTTCACGTAGTGCGGGCTTCCAGGCCGCCGCCCGCCCCTTCGGGCGCACGGCTGTGGGAGCGGTCACCGACCGCGATAGTGGCCATCCGGTCGCGGTCGGTGACCGCGCCCACGCCCGCCTCATCCCCTCATCCCCTCATCCCGCCCTCCCGCCCTACCTGCCGTTGCCCTCCATGTACTTCGCCGTGGCTGTTGCCGTGACGGTGCCATCGGGGAGCGTGATCTCGCCCTCGACCTCGTAGATGTTCCGTCGCTGGCTGACCACTCGCGCGCGGATCGTCAGCTCCTGGTCCAGCGGCGTCGGCGCCTTCAGGCGCACGGTCATCTCGGCCGTCACGACCCAGTGGCCGCGAGACACCAGCCGCCAGGTCATCACCTCATCCAGCAGCGTGCTTACGAGCCCGCCGTGGAGGATCTTGTGCCAGCCCTGGTGGTGGGGCTGGGGCGTCCAGCGGCAGACGTAGTCCTCGCCCTCCTCGGCGAACTGCATGTGCAGCCCATACGGGTTGTCCTTGCCGCAGGCAAAGCAGAAAGTGTCAGCAACGAGTTCTGGTGCGCTCACAGGTCTACCTCACAGATGATCCAGGGGCAGAAGCATAGCAGCAATGCGCCGAAAAGTAAAAGCAACACCCCACGCCGGGGGCGTGGGGTGTTGAAGGCGCGCGGGTGGTCAGGGGAGGGTTACCATTCCCAGATCTGCGTGCCGTTCTCGGCGACGAGGCCGGAGAAGGGCACGGACTTGACGTGGCCGTCGAGGTAGCACACGTTCCACTGGCTATTGTGGACACCATCGCCGCCCACACCGCTGGTGGGCTTGGTGCCGCAGTGGATGGTGTTGGGCAGCATGGCGCCGGCGTTGGCCCAGGTGACGCAGTCGAAGGCGACGGGAGAGGCAGTGGCGGAGTACGTGGCGCCGGGGATGATCCAGGTCGTGCCGCCCTGGCCGCGCCGGCAGGTTACGGTCCAGTAGTTGATCCGCGGCCACTGGTTCACATCCGGGCCGCCGCTGGGGCAGTAGAAGATCTGGCGGTTCTTGACATAGGGCATCAGCACCGCGCCGGCGCTCTTGCCGATGTCACCGTAGCCGCCGTTGGAGTCCGCGGCGTAGTACTGCGCCATCCCGCAGATTTGCCCGCCGCAGGCCCCGGCGTTCAGGCGGCCGTTGGAGCAGTAGATCGGGCCCCGTTCATCGAAATCCTGGCAGTACTGCAACAGAGCCAGGCCGATCTGCTTGAGGTTGCTCTGGCAACTGGCCTGACGCGCCTTTTCGCGCGCTTTGGCAAAGACCGGGAAGAGGATCGCCGCGAGAATCGCGATGATGGCAATGACGACCAGCAGTTCAATGAGTGTGAAGCCCTTACGTCTCATTTCCGACCTCCTTCGGACTCCTGTGTCCCCGTTTGTTGCTAGCTACGTACCACGATTATGCGTCTACGCCGCACTAATAGTCAATGGACGCTCTTGTTGCGCAGGTATTCCCAAGATCGTGGTCGGGGGCTACTCGTCGCTCGCGGAGGCGGTGAGGGGGGTAGGACCGGCATGGGCCAGCCAGGCGCGGGCTTCGGCCAGGCAGTCCTCCAGCGACAGGCGGCTGAGCGCACAGCGCTGGATCGAGCGGAAGAAGCGCCGCCCGTAGTGGCGCGTCCACAGGCGCGGGTCGAGCACGAAGACGATGCCGCGGTCGGTGCGGGTGCGGATTAGGCGCCCCACGCCCTGCTTGAAGCCCACGATGGCCTCGGGGATGTAGTAATCCCCGACGGGGTCGCCGCCGTGCCGCCGCACGTGCTCCTTGCGGGCCTCGACGATGGGGTCATCCGGCACCGCGAAGGGCAGCTTGGCCAGGATGACGCAGCGCAGCGCCGAGCCCGGCACATCCACGCCCTCCCAGAAGCTCTTGAGGCCAAACAGAACGGTGTTGTCATGTTGCCGGAGCTGGTCCAGCAGCCACCAGCGCGGCCCGGAGAGGTCCTGACATAGCGGCCGCAGGCCCCCCGCCGACAGGCCCGGCGCCAGCGCCTCGAAGGCCTTCTCCATGCGGTTGCGGGCGGTGAACAGTACGAGCGTGCCGCCCCTGGAGATGGCGCAGATGTCGCCGATGGCCCGCTGGACGACCTCGTTGAACTCGTACTCACGCGGGTCGGGCAAGTCCGTCGGCACGCACAGCAGCAGTTGCCGCTCCAGATCGAAGGGCGAGGGAAAGCTCTCCTCCCGCACCTGCTCGGGCTCGAGCATCAGCCCCAGGCGGCGCTTGAAGTGGCCGAACTCCCCGCCGACCGAGAGCGTGGCCGAGGTGAAGATGACGGCCTCCTTGGGCTGGTAGAACAGGGCCTGCAGAAGCTGCCCCACCTCAATGGGGGCGGCGCGCAACGACCAGCCCGGCCCGCCGCGCCCTTCCCACACCTCGGCCCAGGTCACGTAGTCCTCCTCATCGCCCTCGGACGACAGGATCACCTGCGCGGCCAGCTTGAGCTTCTCGGCGCGGGAGGCCAGGGCCGCGGCCTCGGCGCTGAGGCCCTTCAGGTCGGGCCCGCCATGCTCCTCGATGTCCGTGAGCTTCTCAGCCAGCGCCGCAAAGCCCTGCTGCACGGCCTCGGCCTCCAGGATGAAGGCCTCGCCGGCACGCTGCACCGGGGCGAACTCCTCGGCCTCGCGCACCGGGCGCGTCAGGCGCAGGGAAGTGCGTCCGGCCTCACGGGCGTCGCGGCCGTCGGTCAGGCCCTGCACCAGCTCTTCGCCGAGGGCATCGCCGGCGGCGATCAGCTCGGAGACGCCTTCGCCCAACACGACGAAGCTCTCGCGGATGAGGTCCACGCTGGGCAGGCCGTCGGCGGCCTGCAGGCGGCGCTGCATCATCTCCAGCGCCCCGGAGCGCCCCCCCACCCCGACGAGGCGCCCGAAGTTCGACAGCAGCGGCCCGCTCAGCTCCGAGGCGAGGCCGTCGGTGGCCACCGACTCGATGTTCTGCGCCTCGTCGAAGATGATGTGGCTGTATTCGGGCAGCACCGGCCCCTGCGCATCGGCAAAGACCAGGGCGTGGTTGACCACGACGACATCGGCGGAGCGCGCCAGCTCGCGCGCGTGCTCGACCAGGCACACCTTGTGGAAGCTGCAGGCCCGACCGAGGCACGACTCGCCCTGGGAGCGCATCCGGTCCACGGTGGCGCTCAGCGCGTCTATCTCCTCGTATGCAGCCGGGGATATGCCTTCCAGATCGCCGGTCGGCCGACCCGCCAGCCAGGCCAGCAGGTGCATCACCGCCAGGCGCTCGGACCAGAACAGGCTGCCGGTGGCATCATCGAGCAGCCACGACAGGGCGCGCAGGCAAGGGTAGTTGCCCCGGCCCTTCAGCAGCGCCGCCCGGAAGCTCACCGGCAGCGCCGCCGCCAGCAGCGGCAGGTCCTGCGACAGCAACTGCTCCTGCAGGTTGCGCGTGTTGGTGGACACGATGACAGGCTTGCCGTGCTCGCGGGCCCACAGCACAGCAGGCGCCAGATAGGCCAGCGACTTGCCGACCCCCGTGCCGGCCTCCACCACCAACACACCGCCATCCACCAGCGTCTGCGCCACCGACCGCGCCATGTCAATCTGCGCCTGGCGCTCTTCATACTTGGGGTGCGCCTGCGCAATGGCCCCGCCCGGAGAGAACAGCTCGCCCATGAGCTGCGGTAGCGGCTCGGGCCCGCCCTCCTGCGCAGGGCGCTCGATCTTCTCGACCTCGGGCACCAGCCGTCCCAGATGTGCCAGCGGCGTCTGCCGCTCCAGCGCTGTCAGCTCCGGCCACGGCAGCCAGGGCAGGTTGCTCCCATCGCCCCGCAGGGCGCTCAGCAGCACCAGCAGACTGCGCGGCAGGGCGCGGAAGCGTTCGCCGAGCGCCTCGTGCAGGATGGGGAGCAGATCGAGATCGGTCTTCTGCGGGGGGAGGTCCAGATGCTCGGCCAGGGCGGGCAGCGCGAAGTCAGGCGCGTCGGCCGCGGCCACCAGCGCCCCCTCGAACAGGTCCACCAGCGTGCCCAGCAGCTTGCGCGTGCGGGAGAGCAGTTGCGTGTGGGAGAGCAGGTCGGTCAGCTCCCCGCCGCGATAGCAGATCAGGGGCCCCTCGCCGGCCCACTCGACGAACTTCTGCAGCTCGCGCAACTGCTGGGCACGCTTGCTCCAGCGCCAGCGCTTGCGCTCGTGCCCGCGGGCAGCCTGCAGGCAGGCGTGCTCGTCTTCCGACGAGAGCACGACATAGATGGGGGGATGTTCGTCGCTCATGGGAGGGCCCCGGCGCCGCCTGCGCAAAGAAGAACAGCCACCATCGCTGGTGGCTGTCGGCTCATGGCTCCTGGCGGCTACTGGGCACAGGCTGCGGAGGAGGCGCTCTTCCCGTCAGCCAGGGCTTCCTGGACCAGGCCGATGGCGTTCTGCAGCAACTCGCCCGACCAACAGTCCCGCTTCAGTTCGTCCACATTCACATCGCCGCTGAGCAGGGGCTTGTCCAGGGGCTGGATGTACTTGGCCTTGACGATGGTGAGGTGTTCGCGGCCCCCGCGCGTGCTGTAGCTTTCCTTATTGAGGGTGCCGATGACGAGCATCCGCGTGCCCTCTTTGATGTTGTCCACAGCCCAGCGTCCGAGGTCTTCCCAGACATCCACCAGGAACAGGTCCGAGACCGGTTCCCCTGTCGCCCGGTTGAACGGCCGGTCCACCTCAAAGCTGAATTCGGCCTTCACCTGCCCCGACGACTTCTGTCTCAACGTTGCGTCTCGCGTCGCGAAACCCGACAAGAGCACCAGGTTCAGATCTGCCACTGCACCCACCTCCGCGGGGGTCCACCCTCTTCTTCGGCCACGCCCCACACAGGTGGGTGACTGCGGCGAAGAGGCTCCTTGCAGGCGTAAACAACTTGCGCGGACGACCGGAAAGACTCGTCAACGGGCGTTCAGGGTACAGCAAAGAGCTTACCCCTGTCAACGAGGAGAACCGAGAATTCGTCACAATTCGCAAATAGCCTGTCAGGGCCGGACAGGCCCCTCAGGATTGATTTTCGCTGAGATGGCGGCCGGCGGCCCGAGGCCGCCAGGGCAGGCGTCAGCGGCCCATGTATACCCGCACACCGTGCGGCTCGAGTTGGTCGGCGAACTCCCCGGCCGCCACCCCCTGCACCTTGCGGGTGTCGAAGGCGACTTCGAGCAGGGCCGTCTTCATCCCCGGCACGCTGAGCTTCAGCGGCGCGGCCACCGAGAGCGGGTTGGCGGCCAGCACATAGCAGGCGTCGTTGTAGCGGAACCCGCGCACGGCGACCTGCGGGTTGTCGCACTGCACCGCTACCGGCTCGCCCTCCAGCAGCACGGGGGTCAGCGCGCGCAGCTCCTGGTTGACGCGCTTGACGCCCTGCCACAGGTCGGGGGCGTCGCGGGGCGCGAGGTAGTCAAGCTGTGTGCGCGAGGCCGCCACGCGGTAGGAGAACGAGAACAGCCCGTTGGCGCCCCGGGCGAGGCTCTGGTAGGCCATGCAGCGGTACTCGTCGGCGGTCGGCGGCCGGCCGTTGCCCTTGGGGTCCAGGCGGCTGTCGGTGGCGTATGCCGCGCCGGTGATCTGGATCAGGGGCCAGATCGGTCGCCGGTTGGCGCACAGCTCCTGGGCCCGGGTCAGCAGCACATCCACCGCGCGCAGGTCGCCCGGCGGCTCCGGCTCGGTCCAGGGCATCAGGACGTCACAGAAGGAGCTGTAGTGCTCGAGGCGTGAGAGCGACCCGACGGCCAGGCACACCGGGTGGCGCGGGTCGAGTTCTGCCACCATGCCGTACACGGCATCCATGAGCGCGGGCGGGGCCGGCGGCGACTCGGTCTCCGGGCGCTGCAGCACGTACCAGCCGACCAGGTTGGGCACACTGGCGTGCCGTTGCATCTGGGTCTGCCAGAAGTCGCGCTCCGTGTTGGCCGAGGACACGATGGCGGCCAGCCCGAGCTTCTGGGCGGTCTCCATCATGTCCGTGCTGGCCACCCGCGAGGGCAGGACGACCGTGTTGAACCCCGCCTCGGCCACGGACGCCAGATCGCCTTCGTCCAGCGCCATGAATATGCCCAGCGGCAAGCGCCGCTGCGCGCCCAGGACGAGGCGCAGGCGCTCGTCGTAGCCGGCCACGCCGGGGCGCGGCTCGGGCTTGGTGATCGGGAGGTCGAACTCCGCGATCGGGTTCCCGCCCTGCAGGGCCCGCAGGTGCACCGCATAGGCGCCGGTCAGCATCTGGCCCAGGGGTCGCCGCACCTGCCAGCGTCCGTCCTCGCCGAGCGCGATGCCGGGCAGGTCCTGGCCCAGACCGGCGAGGCGGCCATCGAGCTTCAGTTGACGCCGCAACTCCGGCGTGGCGTTCAGGGAGCCCTCCGCCACCAGTTCGGGTGTCGGTATTCCTGGCAGGATCGTGGCGCGGAAGGCCGGCGACACGATCCGCCCCTCGATGAGGCCGGGAATCGCGTCCGACACTTCATCATAGATGACGTCTTCCTGCTCGCTGGAGAGGGTGAGGGCGAGCAGAGCGGACTTGTCGAGGGGATAGGAGTAGCCGATGGTGACGTCCTGGGGCTTGCCCGGCGACAGGCGCACGCTGGTGCGCGAGGGCTTGCCGGAGCCCTTCGTGGTGCGCACCTGGAGCCCGATCCGCACCGGCAGCGTGTCAGCGGTGCGGTTCGTCAGGCGCAGCCGAGCCTCGCGGCCGCCCTTGGCGTTCACAACGATGCCAGGCGAGATCAGCTCACACTGCACCTCCGCCGGATGGGTCTTGAGCGAGACGCCGTCCACGAAGAGACCGCCCCGGCCGCGTATCTGCAGCATGACCACAGCCTGGCGTGCGGCCGGCAGCAGGCGCACATGCCAGGTCACGTTCTGCCACTGCTTGGGTGAGGTCTCCAGGGATACGGTCTCGGAACTCAGGACCGGCGTGCCCCATTCCTTGGCCGCGAAGTCCTCGGCGAAGGTCACGACCACCAACTCCGGCATGACTCCGGCCTCGGCGCGGTACGACAGCGACAGCAGGAGCTGCTGCGAAGACACCGTGCCCAGCGAGACGGGGTGGCTGAAGCAGGCGTAGAGCACCGGGCTGGAGGTGCCCCGCAACTCCAGGCAACGCTGGCCGAAGCGAGCGCCGCCCGTGAGGCGCGAAGCGGCGTGCTTGCTGTCGCCCCAGTCGCGCGTGCCCCAGTTCTCCGGCCCGCCCTCGGAGTCGAGCGTCTCGAAACCGCCGTTGGCGAGCAGCTCCAGCGTCTCCGCTGCCCACGCGGCGCCGCTCAGCGCCAGAGCCAATCCCAGCACCGTCACGATGGCCGCCGTGCGGGGGCCGTCTCCTGCCTGTCGCCCGTTATGTGCTCGCAATGGCCTCCACCTCGATCAGAACGTCCAGGGGCAGTCGCGCCACCTGCACGGCGCTGCGCGCCGGTGGCGCCTGCGGGAAGTACTCGGCATATATGGCATTGAACTCGGCAAAATGTTCCATGTTCTGCATGAACACCGTGGTCTTGACGACCTGCGCCAGGGAGCTGCCGCAGTCTTCCAGCAGCCGCGACAGGTTGTCCAGGGCCTGCCGGGCCTGCTCGGCGATGCCGCCGGGCACGGGCTTGCGGGTGGCGGCGTCGAGCGGAATGACGCCGGAGCAGAACAGCAGGTCGCCACAGCGCACAGCCTGCGAGTACGGCCCGACGGCCGGGGGAATGCGGTCACTGCTGAGGCACTGCTTGTCGGGGGGCATGGAGGTCACCTCGTGGGAACATGGCCCGCATGGGCACAGGAGAGGTTCACCCCGCGGCGGAGGGAATCCTGCGGGCAAGAGCGACGGGGGCTTCCGCCCCCGCCTAGATTGAGCCGGCCCTCCGGGCCTCGACGGCAATGGCCCCTCGGCAGTCGCCGGTGGCGACGGCGGCGTGCGGAGGCCGTCAGCGCCGGAGGCGCGGCTCATGCTAGGCGGGCGCGGGAGCGCCCGTCCGCCGGGCTGCCCCTATCCTCCTCCTCCACCAGGAGCCCCGGGCCGCAGACCCCGTCACTCCCCCTGCAGCACGTACACATGCCGCACAAGCTGCCACTTCCTCACCCGCGCGTGGCGCAAGATGGTGTAGCCCAGATCGTCCAGCAGCTTGTCCAAGTCGCGCGCGGCCACGATGGCGACCCGGCGGGCACTGCGACCCAGCGGCCCCAGCAGTTCCCGGTAGAGTTGCTCGTCCATCGGCAGGTTCCGCCCGTACGGCAGGTCCAGGACGGCCGCATCGAAGCGACCGGCCAGGCGCCGCGCGTCGGCCCGGAACAGCCGCAAAGGGAGGCCCAGGTGCCGCAGGTTCTCCGCCAGGCCGCGCAGCATCTTGGGGTTGGTGTCGGCGCCGAAGGCAGTCACGCCGGCGTCGAGCGCCTCGATCAGCGGAGTGCCGATGCCACAGCAGGGATCAATGAGGGTGTCGCCGGGGGCGGCGACGAGATTGACCAGGGCGCGCGAGAAGCGCTGGGGCAGGGCGCTGGAGAAGTGTACCGGCCGGTCAATGCCGCGCAGCCAGTGGCTGCCGCCGGTGCTGATGATCCGGCCGAAAGCCCAGGCGCCGGACACGGCCACCACCCCCAGCCGCACCCGCGGGTGGTGCAGATCCGGCCGCCCGGTGATGGCATTGGCCACCCGCAGGATAGTGTCGTCCTTGTGCTCGGCCACCTTCGGCGGCGGGCGCAGGAACTGCAGCCTGAAGCCCTCGTAGGCGACCCGGCGGGCGAGGCAGTCCGCGACCAGCTCATCCAGGGAGTGCCCGGCAGCCTCGACGTGGACGCAGTCGCGCAGGTAGGCGGCGCGGGTGATGTCCACCGCCCACGGAGCGCGGACGAGGCGGCCCTGTGGCTCGCTGCCGGTGAAGGCCCAGGCCTCGGCGGCGGCCAGTTCGGCCTCGTCCTCGGGGCAGTGGATGGTGTAGACGTAGCCCAAGGCGACTCCTGCGTTCCGTAGCGCGGGCGGCCTCGCCCGCGCGGGCAGGCGAGCCGCCTGCCCTACGGGGTCTGACGCACCGGCCGTGGGGCCCGCGGCATACGACGCTGCACCCACGGCCCTCGCTGTCAGCCCCTCAACAGCCCAGCACTCGCCCCGTCACGGGGAAGCCGGGGTCCTGGTAGCCCTTGCCGGAATGCTCGCCCGGGGGCACGAGGTCGTCAATCGCGGCCTCGATCTCGGGCGTGAGGGTGACTTCCAGGGCGCCCAGGTTGTCCTGAAGCTGGGCCATCGTGCGCGGGCCGATCAGGGGGGCCGTCACCAGCCGGTTGGCGGCGACCCATGCCAGGGCCAACTGCGAGGGCGTGCAGCCGACGTGCGCCGCCAGCTTCCCGACCTGCTCGGCCAGCGCGAAGTTGGCTTCCCGGTACTCGGTCTGCATCAGGCGGACATTGCCTCGCGCGGCCCGCGAGTCCGGTGGCGGCTCCTGCCCGGCCTTGTACTTGCCTGTCAGCACACCCCGGGCCAGCGGGCTGTAGCTGCACACGCCGATCCCCAGCGCCCCACACGCCGGCAGCAGCTCCACCTCGGCGTCGCGGTTGGCGAGATTGTACAGGGGCTCGACCGCCGCCAGCCGGTCCCAGCCACGGAGCTCCTGCAGGCCCACCGCCCGCACGACCTGCCAGGTACGGAAGTTCGAGACGCCCACGTAGAGCACTTTGCCCGCGCGGATGAGGTCGTCCAGGGCGGCCAGAGACTCCTCCAGCGGCGTGCTGCGGTCATAAGTGTGCAGGTAGTAGAGGTCTATATAGTCGGTGCCCAGGCGCTGCAGGCTAGCCTCGACGGCCTCGCGGATGTGCTTGCGGGCGGTGCCGGAGGCATTCGGGCCGGTGCGGTCCACCGCCAGCCCGACCTTCGTCGCCAGCACGATCTGCTCCCGCCGCCCGGCCAGGGCCTTCCCCACGACTCGCTCCGAGGCCCCGGCGCCGTACTTGTCGGCGGTGTCCAGGAAGTTGATGCCGGCGTCCAGGGCCGCCTGGATGATCGCCAGCGACTCCTCCTCCGGCGTCACGTCGCCGAACATCATGCAGCCCAGGCAGAGCTGGGAGACCTGCAGGCCCGATCGTCCGAGGTTGCGCGTTTCCATGGAGGATAGGTTCGGCCGCCGCGGCAGGGGACCTGCGTGGTGGGAGGGGTCTGTGGCCGTCGCGGGGTCTGTCCCCGGAGGGACCGCAGGTCCCGTAGGGGGCTGACCCCAAAGCTGATTCGCGTCGGGGTCAGCCCCCTCCGGACCGGCTAGCGCCGATCCTCCGGGGACAGACCCCACGCGCGCGGGTCCACGATCTTCCAGGGCAACGGGCCACCTGCGTCCTGCGGGCCGGTCAGCTCCTCGAAGATGAGCCCCTCGACGGCCAGGCTCTGGACCAACTCGCTGAAGTTGCTGGCGCTGCGTCGGGCCAGCGCCACGCCCAGCCGCTCGTCGGACCGCGAGAAGGCGGCCTGCAGCGCTGCCCAACGCGCCGAGTCGGTGGTCACTTCCACCCGGCGCAGGGCCTTGAGGCGGCGCTGCGCTGTCGCCAGCCAGTTCCGCAGGTCGCGCAGAGGCGGTAAGGCCTCCAACTCGAAGGGCGTGTGCGGGCGCGGCGAGAACGCGCCGACGCTGTAGTGGAAGACCAGGCGGGGGAACATCTCGGTCAGGCGGCGGGCCAGGGCGGGGAGGGCCTCGCGATCATCGGCCGTCTCGGTGGGGAGGCCGACCATGCAGTACAGCCGCACGCGCGTCAGCCCGGCCGCGGCGGCACGCTCGATCGCGGCGCAGAGCGCGTCGTCGGGCAGGGACTTGCCGATGGCCGCCCGCAGGCGCTCCGTGGCGGCCTCGGGGGCGAAGGTGACGGTCTTCTGCCCACTGCGCGCCAGGAGGCCCAGCAGCTCGGCCGAGGCTGTCTCGAGGCGGATCGAGGAGGTGCTGAGGCTCACCTGCGGCGGCAGGGCCCCCAGTGCGGCGCAGAGCCCCGGCAGGTCGGGGTAATCCGAGACCGCGGCGGCGATGAGGCCCACCTCATTGGTGTACTGCAGCCCGCGCCGCACCGTGTCCATGATGTGAGGCAGGCTCCGCCAGCGCAGCGGCCGGTAGAGCTGCCGGGCCAGGCAGAAGCTGCACGAGCGCCCGCAGCCCCGCCCGATCTCCACCAGGAAGCGGTTGGGGAACTCCGAGCCGGGGGTGAGGAAGACGCTGGCGGTCTCGAAGTCGTCCAGGTGGCGGGCGCAGCGGCGTCGCAGGACGCCCTGAGCCGGTGGGGCGGGCGAGGCCCCCCGACCTACCGAAGCCGACTCCGGCACGAAGAAGCCCGCGATGGCGGCGAGGCGCTCCAGGGCCTCCTCAGGGCCGGCTGACAGCAGCGCCCCCCGCAACTCCGGCAGAGCGGGCTCGACCTCGCCGATGTAGGCCGCGTCGTAGATCGCCGCCAGGGGCAGGGGGGCCGCGGAGACGGCCGGGCCGCCCATCAGCACCAGCGGGCCACCGGCTGCGCGACGGTCCTGGCGCAGCGGCGCCACCCCGCTCGCCGCCAGCGCCGCCGGAACCGTCGGCCAGTCCAGCTCATAGGAGGAGGTGATGGCGATGACGTCAAACTCGCGCAGGGGTGTGCCGGACTCCAGGGAGCACAACGCGCCGCGACCCGCCTGTGCCACCTCCGGGCCGGCGAAGGCGCGCTCCCACGCCATCTCACCCGTGGCGTTGAGGGCGGCGTACAGTGTGTGGAGCGCCAACGAGGCCATGCCGACCCCGTAGGACTGCGGGAAGAGCAGCACTCCCCGGCGCGCCGCGGCGGAGGCCGGGGGCGGTATCAGCAGTCGCTCCTGCCCTAGCAGGTCAAGTCGCATCGTGCCACGAAACCATTCCTTGCGTAGTGGCCACATCATATCAGACAATGGGGGTCGGGAACAGCACGGGGCGCGGGCCCAGACGGCTCCGCCGAACGCGGAAAGTTTTTTTGTGCGCATGAAGGAATGGGGGGAGGGGGTAGCGAACGAGTGCCGGGGAACGGGCCGCAGACTCGTCTCCCGTATGTGCTGTCTCTGATTCTGCCACCGGAGAGCATCTCAGATGATTGACGCCAAACGATTGGCCAAGGCCGCGACCGAGACCGCGACGGGCGGCAGCCAGATCCAACGCCAGATCACCCTGCCGTGGAGGGACGCTGCCCGCATCAGCATCCGCAACGTGACACTGCGGCTGGGCCGCGCAGCCATCACCGGGGCCGGGGTCGTCCTCGGCATCGCCTTCCTGGTGTCGGTGTGGACGGGCAAGGTTGTGACGGACGGTCTCGAGGCCGACAAGGCGCAGAGCGCGCTGAGCATCACCCGGGTCGAGGGCGGCGTCGCTCCCGGCCAGGAGGAGGCACAGGCCGAGGCGCAGCAGCGCAACGCGCGCCAGGGCTGGCTGGTGGTCATGTCCCTGCTGGTGTGCGGCGTGGGCATCACCAACTCCATGCTGATGTCGGTCACGGAGCGCTTCCGCGAGATCGGCACGATGAAGTGCCTGGGGGCGCTCGACCAGTTCATCGTGAGGCTCTTCCTCATAGAATCGGTTGTCCTGGGCTTCTTAGGGTCGCTCGTGGGAGCCCTGGTCGGACATCTGGCGATGCTGCTGATGTCCATGGTCAAGAACGGCGGCGATGTCGCCGCCAAGATGAACTGGGCCGCGATGCTGGGCTACCTGGGGCTGGCGCTGGTGCTCGGCTGCGTCCTGGCGTTGCTGGCCGCCATTGCCCCGGCCATGCGCGCAGCGCGCATGCCCCCGGCGGCGGCGCTGGCGACGGAGATCTAACCACGGAATAGTCGCGAGGGGGACGGACCCGGTGGGGTCAGTCCCCGCTTCATTGGAGGCCAAGATGGCGAAGATCAAGTGCCCGAAGTGCCCGTTCGAGATCGAGACCGACGGCATCGTCACCGTGTGTCCGGAGTGTCACGCGGACTTGACGAAGGTCATGGAAGAGGCGGGGCGCGCCACGCGCAAGACGCGCGGCTCCATCGTCCGCGACGACTCGGTGACGACGCACGAGTTCATCGTGCGCACCAAGGGCCTCAAGAAGATCTACAAGATGGGTGAGGTGGAGGTGCCGGCCCTGCGCGGCGTGGATGTGGACATCCGCCGCGGTGAGTACCTCTCGATCATGGGCCCGTCCGGGTCGGGCAAGTCCACCCTGTTCAACATGGTGGGCGGCCTGGACAAGCCGACCGAGGGCACGTGCTTCATCGAAGAGGTGGACATGGCGCAACTGGACGCCTTCGAGCTGGCGTGGCTGCGCTGCCGGAAGATCGGCTACATCTTCCAGTCCTTCAACCTCATCCCGGTCATGACGGCCCTGGAGAACGTGACCCTGCCGATGATCTTCGCCGGCATGGGCTCGGATGAGATGATGGAGCGCGGGCAGATGCTGCTGGACCTGGTGGGTCTGGGCGGCCGCTTGCACCACAAGCCCTACGAGCTGTCCGGCGGCCAGCAGCAGCGCGTGGCCGTGGCCCGGGCCCTGGCCAACAGCCCCGCCATCATCCTGGCGGACGAGCCCACCGGCAACCTCGACCTGCAGACCGGTAAGGAGATCATCGACCTGCTCAAGGAGCTGAACGCCGAGAGCGGCGTCACTATCATCTCGGCCACGCACGACCTCAAGATGATTGACGCTTCCGACCGCATCATCCACATCCGCGACGGAGAAGTCGAGAGGATCGAGATGCGCTCGGAGATTGACCTGAAGATCGGTCACCTGGCCGGCGCGGAAGAGGACGAGGAGCCCAAGTAGGACCGGCCGCATCGCCGCCGCCACCGGGCAGCACTGTGCCCGGGCCAGACCATGTTGACAATGAGGGCGTGCGGCTGACGTCGCGCGCCCTTGCAGTTTTCGACTTACAGAGGCCATCCCCCCACGAAAGCGGTGAACCGTGTTGCCGCACCGTTCGCGCCTGGCGCTGTTGCTGCTTCTCCTCCCGCTGCTCCCCGCGTGGGCCCCGGCTCAACCCAAGGGGGCGCGCGACGAGTCCGAGATGGTCCTGACCTCGGACACCAACTACGAGGCGGTCACCGCGGCGGTAGACCAGCGGCGCATCGAGCAGTTCGTGGCGCAACTGGCCGGGCTGGGCAGCCGCGTCACCGGCTATCCCGGCTGCGCCCGCGCCGCCCGTCTGGTGGAGCAGCAGTTCCGCAATCTGGGCCTGGAGGTCTCCACCGAGAAGTTCAATGTGCTGGTGCCCGTGCCCCGCTATGACGCCAAGGGGCGCGCCGCTTCCATCTCCATCGCCGGGGGGCAAGAGTTCGAGATCCTCCCCCTGTGGCCCAACCTTGTGCAGATGCCCAAGACGCCCCCCGGCGGCCTCAGCGGCCGTCTCATCTACGCGGGCAAGGGCGACCTCCAATCCTTCAACGGTCAGGACGTGGCCGACAGCATCGTGATGCTGGACTTCGACTGCGGGCGTGAATGGTTCAACGCCCCGCTGCTGGGCGCCAAGGCCGTCCTGTTCATCGAGCCTCTCGAGACGATCCGCGGCGAGGCCGAGCAGAAGTTCCTCTCCATGCCGGTCAACATCCCCCGGTTCTGGATCCCCAAGGAGACCTCCGACCTGCTGCTGGCGACGGCCGCCCAGCAAGGGCGCGTGGATGTCAACATCCGCTGCGACATTGACTGGCAGAAGGTCGAGGGCGAGAACATCCTCGGGCGCATGAGGGGCACCGACCCGCGCCTGCAGAAGCAGCAGGTCGTCATCCAGGCCTACTACGACTCCATCGCCGTGGCCCCGACGCTGGCCCCCGGCGCCGAGAACGCCTCCAGCATCGCCGCCCTGATGGAACTCATCCGGACGTTCAAGGCGTGTCCCCCCAAGCGCAGCATCACCTTCCTGGCGACCGCCGGGCACTTCGAAGCGATGGCCGGCGAGAAGGCCTTCCTGGAGCGCCGCTACCGGGGTGCGCGCAGCGAGCGCTACGTCAAGAAGCTCTATGGCCTCGTGCGGCAGAGTCGCCGCGGCCTCGACGAGGCCGCCGCGAGCGTGTGGGAGGAAGAGACGCCCGGCCTGGACACCGAGCCCAAGACCGAGGACCAGATCGCCGAGGAGCGCATCCGCGCCCTCGGTCGCGTCTCCCGCGCCGTCCGCCAGGCTGAGAAGAAGCTGCGCGCCGCCACGCGACTGGCGGTCAAGGCGCAGCGGACAGACCCGAACCGCGGCAAGCTGTACGAGCGCAAGCTGGATGAGGCCGAACTGGCCCGCCGGCTGGAGCTGATCGCCCACCTGCAGCAGACCCTCCCGGCCATGCAGTCAGCCGTGCAGGGGGTGGATGACCTGGTGCGCCAGGCCCGGCCGTTGCGCCGCGGCGCCGACACCACCGCCCGCGAGCAGGCCCTGAGCGCCATCCAGAAGGCCATCTTCGACACCAGCGACACGATGGACTTCTCCAAGGAAGACGTGTCGCTGTGGCTCACGGTGGACCTGTCCAGCCACAACCGCGCCTGCGGCGTGTTCTTCAAGGGGTACTTCTACAACTACCGCGAGGACATCCAGTGGAAGTACTCGCAGATCGGCAAGAAGGCTCGTGAGTACGGCGACATCATCGCCCGCTTCATGGCCGTGGACGCCGCCTCGCGCTTTGTGGACGGCATCAACGCGCTGAAGGGCAAGAACTGGCAGACGTACATGTCCGGCAAGCTCGCGCTGAGCAACGAGGTCGCCACGGTGATGGGCGTCCCGGCGGTGGGCTTCGCCACGATCAACGACTCCCGCCCATGGGTGGACACGCCGCTGGACATCCCCAAGCACATGGAGTTCGGGAATCTCTACGACCAGACGAGCTTCCTGGCGTGCTTGCTGGCAGACATGGTGAGCATCACCGAGCCGCGCGACCTGTACGACCTGGAGCTGGAGGACAACTACGTCGAGGCCAAGGGCCGCCTGGTGCTCTTTGACCCGGAGGTCAGCACCTTCCCCGATGAGCCGGTGCCCAATGCCGTAGCCGTGGCGCGGACCGGGCAGAAGACGGCCATGGGTGTGCGGTGCGAGATCTTCGACAAGGTCGGCAAGGATGGCCGGCTGCACATCGCCGGCCTGCCCAACGTCCGCGCCCGCGGTGGCGAAATCCCCGTGGAGGGCTATCTGCTGGACCCCGCGGACGGCCGCGTGTCCATGGCTCCGGACATGGGCGTCAATGGCAACGAGGCCTATCCCTTCAAGCTTAAGGCCGACCAGGACATCAAGCCGATCACGTGCGTGATGTTCGCCTGCCAGTCGATGGCCATCTTCGACATGGTGGACCAGCGCTTCTTCCAGCTCCTGCGCGAGATCCACATCTATGACGCCACCTCGGATGCCACGCCGTACCAGTATGGCTACTGCCTGCCCCTGCCCCCCCAGCAGTTTGAGTCGACCTATGAGCCCGTAGCGCTGGTGTTCGCACCCGCCGGCACCAACGTCAAGCTCACCATGGGCGCGAGCGTCCTGGGGCTGCGCTTTGTGCTGGTGGCCCCGACGGCCAAGAACCCCGATGGCGCGGGCTACCTGGTGGACAACCATCCCTCCATGTACGCCACGCCGTATCTGGTGGCGCGGGACATGGTGGAACTCGACCAGAACCGCATTGACCAACTCGAGGCGCACGGGATCAAGAACAACCGGGTGCAGAAGGCCCACCAACAGGCCAAGGAGTACCTGGTGGCGGCCTCGGGGTTCCTCAAGGATCGGCTCTACGACCGCTTCCTGACGGCCGCGCGGTCGGCCTGGGCCTTCGAGTCGCGAGCCTATCCCGACGTGCGCGCCACCGGCAACGACGTCATCAAGGGCGTGCTGTTCTACCTGGCGATGCTGATGCCGTTCGCCTTCTTTGCCGAGCGCCTGCTCATCGCCTCGCCCGACATCCGGTGGCAGATCGTCGGCTTCTTCGGCATCTTCATGCTGGTCTTCCTGCTGATCGCCCTGGTGCACCCGGCCTTCGCCATCACCTTCACACCGGTCATCATCCTGCTGGCCTTCATCATCCTCGCGCTGACGATGATCGTCATCAGCATCATCGTGCAGAAGTTCGAGGAGCAGATGAAGGAGGTGCGGTACGAGCAGACCGGCATCCGCACCGCCGACATGGGGCGCCTGTCCGCTTCGGCGGCGGCCTTCAGCCTCGGCATCTCCAACATGCGGCGGCGGCAGGTCCGCACCATCCTGACCTGTCTCACGCTGGTGCTGCTCACCTTCACCGTGCTGTCCTGCACGTCGGTCGTCACCGGGGTGCGGACCAACCGCATCCTGCTGCCATACAAGGCGCCGTACGACGGCATCATGATCCGCGACAAGACCTGGGAGCCGATCGGCGAGCCGACGGCCCGCGTCATGCGCAACGAGTTCTCGGACAAGAACACCTACTCGGTGGCCCCGCGCGCCTGGTACTTCTCCAGCAAGGTGGGCGACCAGTCCTTCGTGGACGTGACCAACGAGGGGCAGACGTATTCGGCGACGGCGATGGTGGGCCTGAGCCCGCAGGAGACCCAGGTGAGCCGGCCGCAGCAGGCGCTGCTGCCCGGCGGACGCTGGTTCGAGGAGGGCGAGACGCTCGCGGCCATCATCCCCGAGGCCATGGCCGAGAAGCTCAAGATCAGCACCGAGGACGCGGCCGCCGGCGCCAAGACCATCAGCGTCTTCGGCGTGCAGTTGCGCGTCATCGGCATCATGAGTTCGAGCCGCTTCAAGAAGCTCGAGGACCTCGACGGCGAGCCGATCACCCCCGTGGATTACCTGCTCATGCAGGAGCAGCAGCAACAGCAGCAACAGCAGGCCGCCGGGCAGAAGATGAGCGAGGACGAACTGCGCGAGTACATCCACCTCGCGCCCGATAGCTGCTTCATCGTCCCCTACAGCTTCCTGATCGGCCAGGGCGGCCAGCTCCGCTCCGTGGCCATCGCCATGCGAGCCCCCTCGCTCGACAGCGCCAAGAAGCTCGTGCAAACGAACCTCGATGAGCTTATGTCGCGCATCGAGCTGAACCTGTATGGCGGCATGGGCGGGACGACCTTCCTGTGCAGCGCGGTCTCGCAGACCGGCTTCAAGAACATGCAGGAGTTGGTCATCCCCATCCTCATCGCGGCCATGATCTGTCTGAACACGATGCTCGGCTCGGTCTATGAGCGCGTGCGCGAGATCTACATCTACAGCTCGCTCGGGCTGGCCCCCACGCACATCGCGGCGCTGTTCATCGCCGAGGCCTGCGTCTACGCCATTCTGGGGGCGGTCGCCGGGTACTTGTTTGGCCAGGTCATCTCCAAGGTACTGGCCGAGACCGGGCTGCTGGCCGGCCTGAACCTCAACTACTCGTCCCTGTCGGCCGTGGGCTCGACCATCATCATCATGCTCACGGTGCTGCTGTCGGTCATCTACCCGGCGCGGCGCGCCTCGGAGATCGCGTCGCCGGGCATCGAGCGCCGCTGGCACCTGCCCGAGCCCAAGGGTGACGAGATAGACATGAAGCTGCCGTTCACCGTGACGGGCGACCAGGCCCTCGGGGTCAACATGTTCCTCAATGAGTACCTGGCGGCCCACGCCGACTACTCGCTGGGCAACTTCTCGACCGCCGACATCGTCTTCGGCACGATCGAGAATGAGTACGGCGAGGGGTTCGAGC
Organism: bacterium; assembly: GCA_021372615.1. Classification (NCBI taxonomy): domain Bacteria; species bacterium. Next base: position 70,301 of record JAJFUB010000041.1, read on the forward strand.
AGGCGCTGATGGTGTGGCTGGCGCCCTATGACCTGGGCGTGTCGGAGAAGCTGCACCTGCGGACGGTGCCGACCGAGGACGCCGAGGTCTACCAGATCGAGGCGCTGATCATCCGCGAGAGCGGGGACCAGTCCTCCTGGCTGCGCGTGACCCGCAACTTCATCAACATGCTGCGCAAGCAGTACCTGCTATGGCGGACCTTCCCGGCCGGCCTGAAGGGCGAGTACGGCCGGCGCGCCAAGGAACTGCTGGAGGCCGGCGGCCAGACGGAGTCGGAGGAGGCAAGCTGAGGCGATGAGTCCCGTGGCAGACCTGCCGATCCGGTTGGACCGCGAAGCGATTGGCGCGTTCTGCCGGCGCCACCACATCCGCAAGCTGTCACTGTTCGGGTCGGTGCTGACCGACCGCTTCGGCCCGGAGAGCGACGTGGATGTGCTGGTGGAGTTTGAGTCCGGGGCGGTCATCGGACTGTTCGAGATGGCGGCCATGGAGATCGAGTTGGGCGACATGGTTGGCCGCGAGGTGGACCTGCGGACGCCGGAGGACCTGAGCCGGCACTTCCGCGAGGAAGTGCTGCGGCGCGCGGTGGTACAGTATGCTGCCTGACGCTGATCGGTTCCGCCTGCAGCACATGCAGGAGGCGGCCAGGGACGCCCTCGAGTACGCGACGGGACGGTCGCGACAGGACCTGGCCGATGACACGCAGTTGTGCCGCGCGATCATCTACTGCTTGCTGGTCCTCGGTGAAGCGGCCAATGCGGTCTCGGCGGAGACGCGGACGCGCTTGGGGTCGCTCCCGTGGTCGTTGATGGTGCGCACCCGTAACCGTCTTATCCACGGGTACTTCGATATTAGTCCCGACCGTGTCTGGGACACACTGACACACGACCTGCCGCCCGTCTTGAGCGCGCTGGACGCCATTCTCGCTGAAGACGGGCCGACACGATAGGTTGCCGGTCGGTGCATCGCCGGGCGACGGAAGCTCGGCCCGTGAGCGTATCCCTGGAACCTACCCTCCCCGGAGGATGTGAATGGCGCACGTAGACCCTGAACTTGAGCTGTACCGTGGGCTGATGGACACGCCCGAAACCTACGAGCGGGGCTTCGACGCCAAGTCCATCGTCGGCGCCCTGTTCGTCGGGTTCGTGATGATGCCGGGCGCGATCTACCTGGGGCTGGTGGTCGGGCAGTCCATGGGCCCGGCTGCCGAGTGGACGACCATCATCCTCTTCACCGAGGTCGCTCGTCGGTCGTTCCTCACGCTGAAGCGCCAGGAGATCTACATCCTGTTCTACATCGCCTCCGGTCTGGCCGGGATGCAGGGCGGGGTGGCGCTGGCCGGCGGGGCCTTCGCCGGGAAGATGTGGGACCAGTACTTCGTGCGCTCCCCGGCGGCCGAGGGCACCGGGATCGCCTCACAGGTGCCCAGTTGGGTCGTGCCGTCCTCCACCTCACCGGCCATCTTGCACCGTACGTTCCTGCACCCGGACTGGATCGTCCCCAGCCTGTTGCTGCTGCTGGGCACCGTCCTGGGGCGCATGAACAACTTCGGCCTGGGCTACGTGCTGTTCCGTGTCACCTCCGACTACGAGAAGCTGCCCTTCCCCTTCGCGGCCATCTCAGCCCAGGGCTCCACGGCGCTGGCGGAGGCCACCTCCAAGGAGGAGACCTGGCGCTGGCGGACGTTCTCGATCGGCGCCATGGTCGGCCTGGTGTTCGGCTGCTTCTATGTGGGCATTCCCACCATCACCGGCGCCATCATGACCCAGCCGCTGCAACTGCTGCCGATCCCGTTTGTGGACCTCACCCGGAGCACCGCCTCGGTGCTCCCGGCGGTGCCCACGGGGTTCGTCACCGAGCTGGGGGCGCTGGGCGCCGGCTTCGTGGTCCCGTTCTGGGCGGTCGTCGGCGGCTTCATCTCGGCCATCGCCACCTTCATCCTGAACCCCTGGCTGTACCAGCACGGCTACCTGCCCAGTTGGAAGCCGGAGATGGACACGATCGCCACCTCCTTCAACAACTACATTGACTTCTACTTCGCGGTCGGGGTGGGCGTCTCGCTGGCCGTCTTCGTCATCGGCATGTACAGCATCATCTCGCAACTCTTGCAGGACCGCAAGACCCACCGGGGTCCGGAGAAGCAGGTGCGCAGTTGGCGCCCGCCGCCGGGACGTGGCGACATGCCCATCTGGATCGGCGTCGCTCTCTTCCTGGTCTCGACGGTGGGCTACGTTGTCCTGTGCCGGGTGCTGGTGCCGAACTTCCCGATGCTGTTCGTCGTCCTGTTCGGCTTCGTGCTGACGCCGATCACCTCGTACATTGACGCCCGCATGATCGGCCTGACGGGCCAGTGGGTCGGCATCCCGATGGTGCGCGAAGCCTCCATCATCTTCAGCCACTACAAGGGCGCCGACATCTGGTATGCGCCCATCCCCTACTCCAATGTAGGCGGCATGGCGCAGAGCTTCCGTGTGGTGGAGCTGACCGGTACGCGCTTCCCCGACCTCATCAAGGCCGAGTTGCTGATCTGGCCGATCACGGTCTTCTGCAGCCTGCTGTTCTGGCAGTTCATCTGGCGGCTGGCGCCGATCCCCTCCGTCTACTACCCCTACGCGCAGAAGATGTGGCCGCTGCTGGCGCTCCAGCGCGTGGTGTGGATGACGGCCAACCAGGACCCGGAGCACAGCCTGTTCTTCAAGGCCTGGGACACCAACCGGGCCATCGGCGGGTTCGTGTTCGCGATCGTGACCTACTTCTCCCTGGCGCGCTTCCGCCTCCCGACCATGCTCATCTGGGGCATCGTGCGTGGCCTAAGCACCATCCCGCACGGAATTTTCCCCGAGATGGCGGGGGCGCTCATCAGCCAGTTCTACTTCGTCCCGCGCTTCGGCGCCAGGCGCTGGAAGCAGTATGCGACCGTTCTCATGGCCGGCTACGCCTGCGGCATGGGGCTCATCGGCATGGGCACCGTGGCCATAGCGATGGTGAGCAAATCGGTGTCGCAGATGCCCTACTGACGCGGGCCGGCCCCGGCCGGCCTCTCCACGCACAACCGGCAACCCGCCTCATTCGAGGCGGGTTGTTCGCTTCTCCCGGGGAGCTGTGCAGGAAATCCGGCCGGCGCAAGCGAACCACTACCAGTGCGGTAAGTACACGACAATGCAACAGCGGAGGCTATGATGGAACGGCGAGGTTTCACACTCATTGAGCTGCTCGTGGTCATCGCGATCATCGCCATCCTGGCGGCGATCCTCTTCCCTGTCTTCGCCAAGGCCCGTGAGAAGGCGCGGCAATCGTCCTGTCTATCGAACTTCAAACAGATCGGGCTGGCCATCTTGCAGTACGCCCAGGACTACGACGAGAAGATGGTGAACGAGTGGTACGACGCGGCCGCGCCGTTCCCCTGGGAGTGGTGCAACACCGGCGACTACACCAACTACCAGGACTACGTCATGCCGTACATCAAGAACTCGCAGGTGTTCATCTGCCCCTCATCCTCGCGCACGGCCGAGGCCGCCACGGCCTATAACACGTACATGCACGGCGGTCGCGCCATGGGCACCATCCAGTACCCGGCGTACGTGCTGCTCATCCTCGACTCCACCTGGGAGTGGATGCAGACCAACACCACCGCCGAGGGCAACCGCGCCGAGTCCCGCCACAACGACGGCTTCAACGTCTGCTTCATGGATGGCCATGCCAAGTGGCAGAAGCGGTCGCAGATGAAGATGGACCAGATTGACCCCGCGCAGTCGGCCACGCCGTGGCCGTGAGGCGCTCCCGGCGGCACCGCCCGCACCACGCACCACACGCAACCCGCCTCGGCTGAGGCGGGTTGCGTTCTTGTTGCGGGGCCGGCAGGCAGGAACGGCGGCCAGCCCAGCGAACTATGGTCTGACCTCGCAGGCGCACAACCACACCACGCGGGAGGCTGCAATGAGAGACAGAGGTTTCACGCTGATTGAGTTGTTGGTCGTCATCGCGATCATCGCCATCCTGGCGGCGATCCTCTTCCCCGTCTTCGCCAAAGCCCGGGAGAAGGCCCGTCAGACCTCGTGCCTGAGCAACCTGCGTCAACTGGGCAACGGGGTCATGATGTACATCCAGGACTACGACGAGAAGTTCCCCTGCCCGGTCGGCTACTGGCGCGACACCTACCCCACCAACTGGACCTGGTTCCAGGCCATCCAGCCGTATGCCAAGAATGACCAGGTCTTCCTGTGCCCCAGCGCCAATGCCACCACCATGAACGGGGGCTTTCCCACCAACTACGAGTTCAACCGCATGTGCGACATCCGCGCTTCCACGGGGCTGGCGCTGGCCCAGGTCGTGGCTCCCGCCGAGACGCTGATGATGTGGGATGGCACGTACATCTCGGACTACTACGGCGTGGCCCCCTACCGCTGGTACGGCTTGTGGACCGCCAACCGCCACAACAGCGGCGCCAACTATGGCTTCATGGATGGCCATGCCAAGTGGCTGTCGCAGAACGCGTGGTACTGGGCCGACCCGATCAACGCACCCTCGTAGCCGGCCGCCGGGCTGGTGACGTTTGCTTGAACCCCTCTGCCCCCGGGAAGAGGGGGCTGTCTTTGCGCGCAGGGAGGGAAGCCGACCGCCGGGTCGAATAGGCAACAACGCCGTACCCGACCAACAGTCTACGAGGGAGGCCGCATCCCATGCCCAAAGCCGCCAAGCCCCAGACGCGCGCCGAAGTCATCGAGTGGTTCAAGGACGTCAAGTTCGGTCTGTTCATCCACTGGGGCGTGTATGCCCTGCTCGGGAAGGGCGAGTGGATCCGCAACGTGGGGCACATCCCCGAAGAGGAGTACCAGAAGCTGCCCCCCAAGTTCAACCCGACCAAGTACGACCCGGAGGAGTGGGCCAAGCTGGCCAAGCTGGCGGGGGTGAAGTACGCGGTCTTCACGACCAAGCACCACGACGGCTTCTGCATGTGGGATACGAAGACCACCGACTACAAGGTGACCAACACGCCCTACGGCAAGGACGTGCTGGCGATGTACCACAAGGCCTTCGAGAAGCAAGGGATCCGCGCCGGGTACTACTTCTCGATCATGGACTGGCACCATCCGGACTACCTGCCCCGCCTGGAGTGGGAGAAGGAGAGCCGCCCCGAGGGCGACGCCAGCCTGCCCCGGTTCGTCAAGTACATGCAGGACCAGATCAAGGAGATCGTCTCCCGCGATCCGTTCGTGCTCTGGTACGACGGCGGGTGGATGAACGCCCCGGACGCCTACGCGGCCGCCGAGACGAACGCCATGGCCCGCAAGCTCAACCCGGACATCCTCATCAACGACCGGGCCTTCACCAAGGAAGACCTGACCACCCCCGAGCAGCGCATCCCGCCCACGGGCATGAAGGACGAGAACGGCAACCCGCTGCTATGGGAAGCCTGTATCACCATGACCGGCCACTGGTGGGGCTACGACAAGTATGAGAAGAACTACAAGACCTCCGAGTACCTGATCCGCATGCTCGTGGACATCGTGTCCAAGGGCGGCAACCTGCTGCTGAACATCGGCCCCAAGCCCGACGGCACGATCCAGAAGGAGTTCGTGGATCGCCTGCGCGCCATCGGCAAGTGGATGGACAGGTACTCCGAGGCCATCTACGGCACCACGGCGAGTCCGTTCAACCTCCTGCCCTTCTACGGCCGCGTCACCACCAAGGGCGACAAGCTGTACGTGCATGTCTTCGAGTGGCCGGCAGACCTGACGGTGCGGCTGCCGAACCTGGGCAATGTGGTCAAGAAGGCCTACCTGCTGGAGCAGGGCAAGCCCGCCCTGGAGGCTGTCCGCGACGGCGCAGACTGGCTCATCAAGCTGCCGAAGAAGGCCCCGGACAAGGTGGCCTCGGTGCTCGTGGTGCAACTCGACGGCGCGCCGCAGGTGGAGCCCGTCGTCGTCGGCCCGGACGCCAAGGGCGTCGTCAGCCTGCCGGCGCTGTACGGCCTGCTGGAAGGCCCGCACGGTCAGCGCATTCGCTACGAGAGCTGTGACGGGATCATCCACGCCGGCAACTGGATCCGCCCGCCCGACAGCATCGAGTGGGAGTTCACGCTCCCGAAGGCCGGTGTGTACAACGTGGTCCTCGACGCCGCCGCGGAGCAGGGCGGCAGCGAAGTGGAGCTGTTCGTCAACGGCAAGACGGCGGCCCGCATGGCGCCCAATGGCGTGCCGTTCAGCAGCGGCGACGGCAGCATCGTCGGCGCGGCGGCGCAGGTCATCAAGGTCTCGGGCACCGGCGGGGCCTTCAAGCACAAGACCGTGGGCAGCATCAAGCTGAAGAAGGGCCCCAACAAGATCAAGTTCGTGCTCAAGACCGTGAAGGGCGAGAAGGCCATGGACCTGCGGGGCGTGGCGCTCAAGCCGGTGAAGTCGTAGGAGAGGAGGCTATGGGATGCCATGGCAGAACGAGCTGTACTTCGGGGACAACCTTGCTGTCCTGCGGGAGTACATTGCGTCGGCCTCCGTGGACTTGGTGTATCTCGACCCGCCGTTCAACAGCCAGGCGAAGTACAACGTGCTCTTCGAGGAGCGGGACGGAACGGCGCCAGCCGCCCAGATCACGGCCTTTGAGGACTTCTGGCGCTGGGACATGGAAGCTGAGAGGACGTACCGCGAGTTGATGACCGCGGGGCCCGGCAAGCTGGCCGATCTCCTGGCGGCCCTGCGCGGTTTTCTGGGCCAGAACGACATGATGGCCTATCTCACGATGATGGCGGTCCGCCTCGTCGAGTTGCACCGTGTGCTGAAGCCCGAGGGCAGCATCTACCTGCACTGCGACCCGACGGCCAGTCACTACCTCAAGGCGCTGATGGACGCGGTCTTCGGCGGACGCAACTTCGTCAACGAGATCATCTGGCACTACCGCAAGTGGCCCACGGGCAAGTACAGCTTCCAGCGCAACCATGACGTGATCCTGTTCTACGCGCGGACAGCGACCCGGAACCGCACCTTCAACCAGCTCTACATGGACCGCGCTGCCTCAACCCTCAAACGGTTCGGGACGGCGAAGATCATGTCCGGGCACACCGAGGAAGGCCGGCGTGTCCCCTCCGAGATGGCCGAGGAGGAATCGCTGGGAGTGCGTCGTGACGATGTGTGGGACATCGGCCGCGTGCCGCCGATCAAGCAGCTATTCCCGACGCAGAAACCGGATGAACTGCTAGACCGCATCATCGAGGCCAGCAGCAATGAGGGTGATGTGGTGCTTGATCCCTTCTGCGGCTGCGGCACGACCATCTGCTCGGCGGAGCGTCTGCATCGGCGGTGGCAGGGCATTGACATCACACACCTGGCCATCGCCCTGATCAAGAACCGTCTGCAGGACACGTTCCGGCAGGAGCTGAGCCCCTATCGGGTCATCGGCGAGCCACGCGACCTGACGAGCGCGGACTTCCTGGCGACACAGAACCGCCATCAGTTCCAGTACTGGGCACTGAGCCTCGTCGGCGCGCGCCCGGCCGCCGAGGCCCGCAAGCGGGGAGCGGACCACGGCATAGATGGCGTCATCCGCTTCTTCGATGATGGCTCGGGGGCGGCCCGACGCGTCCTCCTGCAGGTCAAGAGCGGGCACGTCTCAGTGCGCGATGTACGCGAACTCAAGGGCGTCATGGAGCGCGAAGACGCGGAGATGGGCGCCCTGATCACACTGGAAGAGCCGACGGCCCCAATGCGTGCCGAGGCGGCGGCGGCAGGGTTCTACGAACCCCCGGCGCTCCTGCCGCCGGTCGCCCGCCTGCAACTGCTCACCATACGCGAACTGCTCGCCGGTCAGGAACTCGACTACCCGCGAGTAGCGCCGGCGACCTTCAAGCGTGCCGATCGGCAGCACAAGGCCCGCCGCAAGGCCACGCGCAACGAGGACTGAGCCGCACCAATGCGGAAGTTAGGGCGCGCACGGCAGTCGCCGTGCGCGCTCGTCGTTCTTGACCCCGGGAGGTGGGCAGGATGCGCTGTCTCACGACCTGCGCGGCCCTGCTGCTCGTGACGGCCGCCTTCGCCCAGAACCTCGCCCCCAACCCCGGGGCGGAAGGTGCGGACGGCAAGTTCCCGGGCTTTGCCAGGTACACCGGGGCCGGCGTGGCCACCGTGGCCTCGTCGGTGGCCGAGAAGCACTCCGGCCAGGGCTGCGCCTGCCTCGACGTGACCGGCTGGTACCACCGCCCCACGGAAAGCGACACCCCGGCCAACCACACGGTCAACGTGGCGCTGGTGCTGGCCGACAACGACGGCTTCACCGGCAAGGGGGCGCTGCCCGGGCAGGCGGGGGAACTGTACGCTGTCTCCTTCTGGTACAAGGGCGACCTGCCGGCGGCGACGGTGCGCGGGATGGCCTGGCCCGGCCCGGAAAGTCAGTCGGCTGACCGCGTGCAGATCCCCGGCTTGGCCGAGACGATCGTCCCCGGCCCGCAGTGGCGGCCCTTCGGCGCCACCTTCCGCCTGCCCGCCAACGCCCCCTACTTCGCGATCCAGATCAACGCCACGGGCCTGGAGAAGGACGGCTACCGGCTGGGCAAGGTGTTCGTGGATGATGTGCGGATCAGCGTCAAGTCGTGGCCCGATGGCGAGATGCGGGCGGTGTGGTGGTGGGGGCCGAAAGAGCGGGCGGATCGCGAGAGGTGCCTAGCGGAGTCCACGGCCATGCTCGACCGCCTGAAGGCCACCGGCTTCAACACGATCCTGCTGTCGGTCAACTCGCTGGTCCTGGCGGCGGTGGACCGCCCCGAGCTACGCGACAGGGCGCCCGGCGCGGACTGGGACTGGTACGGCGAGGTCGTGAAGCTCGCGACGGCCCGCGGCCTGCAGGTTCACGCCTGGTACGCGCCGTGGACGTACAAGCGCGCCTACAGCTCCGTGGAACAGATTGACCATCCCGACTGGAAGGCCGTGTACGCGGGGGGCCGCGCCGCCGAGGACGCCATCTGCTTCGTGCGGCCCGAGAGCCGCCAGTACCAGCTCGACCTGCTGCGGCGGGCGCTGGAGCGCTACCCCGACCTGGCGGGCCTGCACATCGAGGAGCCCGGGCATCCCACCTGTCACTGCGGGTACTGCGCGAAGCTGGCGCAGGAGTGGCTGGGGCTGGACATCGTGGCTGATCCGGCGGGGACGGAGGCCTCACTACGCAACCTGGCGGCCTTCATGAACGGCGACTTCTTCGCGCGCCTGCGGGGGATGGTCAACGCGATGCGGCCCGAGGTGTGGCTGTCGGCGAACGGCTCGGCCGGGGCCAACCCCGACTGGAGCATCGCGCGCGACTGGCCCACCTGGTCGCGCCGGGGCTACATTGACTTCTACATCCCGCAGATCTACACCGAGGACGTGGCGCGGTTCGGGCGGCTACTCGGCGACACGCAGGGGGTGCTGGGCGGCGGCACGATGGTGGCGGGGATGGCGGTCAGTTGGACCGGCATCTACCCGCGGCGTCAGGACCCGCAGAACATCGTGGCGGAGATCAAGGCCGCGCGACAGGCTGGAGCGAAGGGGTTCTGCGTCTTCCGCGCCGCGCTGTTCGAGGCGCCCCACTGGCAGGCGCTGGGGGAGGTCATACGCGAGAAGTAGGCAGGACCGGCCGAGGCCACCGCTAGCCGGCCGGCCACATGAACAGCACGAAGGCGGCGATGATGCCCAGCAGGCCGCCGATGAGTACTTCCAGGGGCGAGTGAATGCGCGCCTGGATGCGCGACTGCGACACCAGCAGCGCCAGAGCCAGCGCCAGCGCCGTGACCGCCAGATCGTGGGTCACGATGGCGATGGCGGTGGCGATGAGGAAGCCGAAGGCGGTGTGGCCGGAGATCATGCCGCCGCGCCACAGCGTCCCCCGCCGCGTCGCCCACTTCACGTACGTGATCGAGACGCTCAGCACCAGCAGACCGATGACGACCAGCTCAATGACTGACGCGGTCGGCCACACACGCTGGGCCGGCACGTTGCGGATGATCTGGGCCAGCCGGGGGTTGCTGGCGAAGACGAGGACACCCACGGTGACGGAGTAGACCGCGGCCAGCAGCACCGCGCCGGCCGCCACGTCCTTGGCCACCTTGGCGCGCGGGTCGTACCCGTCGGTGCTCAGGTTGATGGCGTATTCCACCGCGGTGTTGATCATCTCGGCGATCAGCACCAGCACCATCGCGGTGAGCAGTTCCAGCAGGTCGCCCTGAGGCACGCGCAGTCCCCAGGCGCCCAGCAACACCAGCGCCATGATCGCGAAGTGCACGCGCATGTGCCGCTGGGTGGCGAAGCAGAACGTCAGCCCCTCCCACGCGAAGCCGAAGCTGCGCAGGACGGACTTGCGGTCGGGCGTAACGGCCGGCCCAACGGCCGGCCGATCGTTGTCAGGAGTCTCCGAGGATTTCATGTTGCCGCTCGATCATGCGCTGCCGATCCGCCGGATCGGTGTCGTCCCAGCCACATACGTGCAAGACGCCATGCGCGACCAGAAAACGTAGCTCCTCGTGCAGGGAGTGCCCCCATTCGTCCGCCTGTCGCGCCGCTGTGTCCACCGAGACGATGACCTCGCCCTCCGCCTCTTCCGCCTCGAAGGCGATGACGTCGGTGGGGCCCTCGCGCCCCAGCAGGCGCCGGTTCAGCGCGCCGATTCGTTCATCATCTACCAGCGCCAGACTGAGGACATCTAGTTCCGCGCCCTCGGTGTCCAGCACCCGTCGCGCCGCCTCCACCAGAGCCTCGGTGTCCACCGCCTGCCCGCTCAGGTTGCGCACCTCGATCTCAGTCGGCAATCCGGACGCGCTCCGCTTCTTCGGGCTCCGACTCCGGCTCGGGCGCCGGCGCCGGAGTGGCGTGCCGCGGCGCCTCGGACGGGTACGCCAGGCGCTGGTGGAACATCCCGGCCAGGGTGTTGACGAAGCTCTCCTTGACGATGGTGATGTCCTTGAAGGTCAGGGGCGACTCGTCGAGCTGGCCGTCGGCGATGCGGGCCTCCACCAGGCGGTCTACGAGGGCCTCGATGCGGGGGCGCGTCGGCTCCTCCAGCGTGCGGGCCGCCGCCTCCACGGTGTCCGCCAGCATGATGATGGCGTTCTCCTTGGTCTGCGGCTTGGGCCCCGGGTAGCGATAGTCGCTCTCGCGCACCTGCTCGCCGTTGGTCGCCTCGGCCTGGGCGCGCTGGTACATGAACGACACGAGCGAGGTGCCGTGATGCTGCGCGATGACACTGCCGACGATCGGCGGCAGCCGCATCTCGGCGGCCAGCTCCTGCCCCTCTTTGACATGCGACATGAGGACCAGGGCGCTCAGGTGCGGCGACAGGCGCTCATGGGGGTTCTCGGCGCCGAACTGGTTCTCGACGAAGAAGTATGAGCGCTTGAGCTTGCCGATATCGTGGTACATGCACGCGGTGCGTGTCAGGATCGGGTCGGCGCCGACGGCGGCTGCCGCCGGTTCGGCGATGTTGGCGACCATCACTGACGACTGGTACGAGCCGGGCGCCTCGGTCAGCAGACGCTTGAGCAGCGGCTCATTGGGGTTCTGCAGCTCCAGCAGTCGCAGCGAGGTGGTGAGGCCCAGTGGGCGCTCGATGCCGCTGATGACCCCCGCCGCCACAATCGCCGCCAGGAAGCCGCCCACGCCGATGAACCCCAGCTCCTTGCCGCTGACCAGGAAGCCGAAGACGTAGGCGTTCAGCAGCGTCAGCAGCACGTTGGTGACGGCGGTGAGGATGGCCGCGCGGGCAATAGTGCTCGACCGGCTCTCGCGGGCCCGCACGTAGTGACTGGCCAGCAGCGCCGCCAGCGTCGCCGTCAGTAGCAGGTGCGCCTCGGAGATCGGCGAGGCCAGGGACACCAGGGAGCCCAGGAAGATCGCGCAGGCGCTCCCGGCGATCGGCCGGGCCGCCAGCGACAGGAAGATGCCCGCCGCGCTGACCACCGAGATCCCGAAGGCCTCGAACCACGTCATGCCGCGCGACAGGCCGAACAGCCCGGCCACGACGATGAGGGTGACGCAGATCACCAGGAAGAGCTGGTCATCGGCCCACACTTCGTTGGCGAAGCGGCGGATGAACAGCATGGTCGCGGCCATCAGCAACACCAGCACGCCCAGGAGGCTGAGGGCCTGCAGGATGTCCACCGAGGGCTGCATGAGCCCCAGCGCCGTGAACATCGCCATGTGCCGTTCGGTGACCTTCTCGTCCCGGGCGATCACAATGTCCCCGGGCTGCAACTGCCGCCGCACCTCCGCCACACTGCGCTCGGCCTCCGCGCGCTTGGCGGCCGTCGTCTCGGGGTTGTAGACCCAGTTGGGCTGGAGGGCGAGCTGCTCGATCTCGACCAGCAGGCGCTGGTAGCTCTGGCTCAGGCCGAGCGTCTTGGCCCGTTCGGCCAGAGCCGTTTGCGCCTTGCTCAGTTCCTCGCCGGTGCCGTGGATGGGCCGCTCCATGGCCTGGCGCACTTCGTCGGCCGCCAGCCCCTCCACCCGCTGCAGCGCGCGGGGGGTGGCCTCCAGCAGCAGCCCCCGCGAGGCGTCGGAGAGCTGAATGTCCAGGTGGTCACGCAGTGCCGTCATCCGGTCGGTGAGGTTGGGGTCGTTGCGCACGTCGCGGGTCTGCAGGAAGATGTCGTGGACTGTCTCGACCGCGCGCGCCGGGGCGTCGGCATCACGCGTGTACTGCATCGGCACTGCCGCCGCCGCCTCGTCGCGGAGTTGCTGCGTGGCCTGGTCGTCGGTGTACGCAGTGGCGCGGTTGGCCTTGATGGTGTGGGTGGCTGTGTCGCCGACCTGATAGCTCACCTGCTCGGGGCGCAGGCGCGCCATCAGCAGCAGGAATACCAGGAGCGTGGTCAGCACGGCCACGAGCATACGTCTTGCTCGCCGCTGCGTGACCGCCAGGTTGTGAGGCCGCCGATGGGGCCGGCCGCTGCGCGTTCGTGGCATGTTGTGTGAGTGCCGCCTGCCTGCCCGCCGTTACCGCGTCTGGCCGCTCGCCGCCTCATAGGCCTGGACGATGCGCTGCACCAGGTCATGGCGGACGATGTCGGCTTCGCCCAGGCGGCAGATCTCAATCTCCGGTATGTCGCTCAGGAGGCGCAGGCCGTGGCGTAGGCCCGATTCCTGCCCCTCCGGCAAGTCGCTCTGTGTCACGTCGCCGGTGACGATCATGCGCGAGCCCAGCCCCAGCCGCGTCAGGGCCATCTTCATCTGCGGTGGCGTCGTGTTCTGCGCCTCGTCGAGCACCAGGAAGGCGTCGTTAATGGTGCGCCCGCGCATGTAGGCCAGCGGCACGACCTCGATGGTCCCGCGCTGCCGGTGGCGCGCCAGCTTGTCGGCCCCGATGATGTCCTGCAGCGCGTCGTACAGCGGCCGCAGGTACGGGTCCACCTTCTCCAGGATGTCGCCGGGCAGGAAGCCCAGGCGTTCGCCGGCCTCGATAATGGGCCGCGTCAGGACGATGCGGCTGACCTGCTTGTCCCGCAGGGCCGCCAGCGCCAGCGCCATGGCCAGATAGGTCTTGCCCGTCCCGGCCGGCCCGACGCAGAACACCAGCGAACTGCGCCGCGCCGCCTGGATGAAGCGCCCCTGCCCGGGCGTCTTGGCCCGCACGGGCGCGCCGCGCTGGGTGATGATGATCGGCTCGGTCAGCAGCGCCGCCACATCTGCCCCGTCTTCGCGCTGCACGGCCCGCAGGGCATAGCGCACGTCCGCCGCGGCCAACTCCCGGCCCTGGCGCAGCAGGGCCAACATGCCCCGCAGCACCTGCTCTGCCGCCCGGGCCTGCCCGGCCTCGCCGCAGATGGCGATGACGCCGCTGCCGGGACGCAGAGTTGCGCCGGTGCTCTCCTGGATCATCCGCAGATACAGGTCCTGCTGCCCCAGCACCTCGCGCAGCTCGTCGCCGACGACCTCGACCTCGCAGCGGACCTCCGGTTGTGGCGCGTCAGACGCGACGATCTCGCCCGCCTCCAGACACACAGACACACGTGGGCCCGTGCTCTGGGCCCTGGGAATGGGAGAATCATACCGCGAGGGGGAGGGGAAGGCAAGGATGAAGTATGCGGGACGAGCCATGGACGAGGGACGGAGAGGGTGGGAGGGCGGGCCGCTCCCCCTACCCCTCCGCTTCCCCGGCCAGTTTCTCGCCCCATGCCTCGACCGTCATGACCTTCGCGAAGCGGCTGGCCTGCACGACCAGCGCCGCCCGGTGGAGTTCCTCCGCAGTGACGCTGCCCGCGTCGTTGCTGAAAGCGTGGGTGCCGGTGGCGTCGCTGAGGAACTCCACGGCGAAGCCGAGATGCACCGCCTGGCGGCTGGTGGTGTCACAGCACATCTGCGTCATCCAGCCGCAGATGACCACCGTGCCAATCCCCCGCTCCCGCAGCCATGCCTCGAGGTTCGTGCCCGTGAAACTTCCCGGCAGGCCCTTCTCGATGACGATATCGTGCGGACGGGACAGGACCTCATTGGGGATCTCCCAGCCCGGCGTCCCCTTGCAGAAGAGGGGCACGGGCGGGAGGAAGGTCTGCTGGATCAGCACGATGGGGACGCCGTGCTCATGGGCCACGTCCATCGCCCGCTGAATGCCCTCGAAGCTCCCGGCGGGATGAGTGATCTCGTGGAAGCCGGAGAAGTAGTCGTTCTGAACATCAATGACGAGCAGCGCACGGTTCATTGGGTCAAGGCAACTCCTGACGTTAGTGTGTGGTCGTCCTCACCGCCGGCGACGCGGGGCGTGGCCTCGCCCGGCCCTTCCCCGCTCCCCCATTCATCACTCAGCATTCATCGTTCATCACTGCCGCTCAATCGCCATCGCCATGCCCATGCCGCCGCCGATGCAGAGGGTGGCGAGGCCGAGCTTCAGGTCGCGCCGCTCCATCTCGTACAGCAGGGAGCACACGATGCGCGCGCCGGTGGCGCCGATGGGGTGGCCCAGGGCGATCCCGCTGCCGTTCACATTGACACGCTCCTCGTCCAGCCCGAGCTCGCGCACTACGGCCACGGCCTGCACGGCAAAGGCCTCGTTCAGCTCCACCAGCTCGAAGTCGCCGACGCTCAAGTCGAGCTTGTCGCAGAGCTTCTTGACCGCGTCAATGGGCCCCAGCCCCATGACCTCCGGCTCGATCCCGGCGCAGGCGCTGCCCAGGATGACCGCACGGGGCTGCCAGCCATGCTGTGCCGCGGCGGCCTCGGAGGCGACCAGGCAGGCCGCCGCGCCATCGTTGATCCCCGAGGCGTTCCCGGCGGTGATGCAGCCATCGGGCTTGAAGGCCGGCTTGAGGCCCGCCAGCGCTTCCATGGAGGTCTGGCGGGGGTGCTCATCAGTCGTGAGCGGCTCGTCCTTCTTGCGGGGGACAGGGATGATCTCATCCACGAACTTCCCGGCCGCGATGGCCGCCGCGGCCTTCTCCTGGCTGCGCAGCGCCCAGGCATCCATCTCCTGCCGGGTGATGCCCGTCCGCGCGGCGATCTCCTCGGCGGTCAGGCCCATGCCCATGCCGGTCACCGAGCAGGTCAGGCCATCCATGACCCCGTCAGTCATCTCGGCGTTGAAGAGCTTGTGCCCCCAGCGCATGTCCTTGACGTAGTAGGGCACGTTGCTCATGCTCTCGGCCCCGCCGGCGAGGTACACCTCGCCCTCCCCCAGCAGGATGCCCTGCCGCGCCATGTCGAGGGCCTTCATCCCCGAGGCGCACGCGATGTTGATGGTGCTGGCGCACACGGAGTGTGGCAGCCCCGCCCGCATGGCCGCCATGCGCCCCAGGTTCACGCCGGAGCCGCCCTGGAGGACCTGACCGAGGATGACCTCGGCCACGGCCTCGCCCAGAACGCTGTTGCGCTCGGTGAGAGCCTGCAGGACGATGGCGGCCAGATCGGCTGCAGAGTGCTGCATGAGACCTCCGCCGAAGCGGCCGATGGGGGTGCGCACGGCGTCAATGAGGCAGGCGCGGGGCATGATGGGCTCCCTGTCTGTCGGGGTTGGCGGGACGGGGAGGCATTTCGGCGAGGCGGCGGGGAGTCCTTCTCGGTGGGGCTGGCCGGCGCGAGGCGAGCTTGACGCCGGCAAACGGACGAGCCACCTGCAGCGCAGGTGGCTTGTCCGTAAGCGGAGTACGCCCTGGATGTGTCCGTCGGCGTCGCAGTCTTGAGGCGCTACCTACTGCGGCCTTGCACTATGTATAACCAACCTATACTTGGCCCAAACCTGCAGTCCAGGGGGCTCACCAGTTCACGCCATACAGCCGTCCGCCCGGCCGGACCTCCACGTGTAGCGCTTCGCCCTCCGCCGGCGCCGCCGTCTCATGCCCTCGCCAGCGCAGCGGCAGTCTCAGGCCGTCGCCCCGGGTCGGCAGGCAGTCATCCAGCCCGTGGCCCGGCCGCGCCTGGCCGTCAGGCCCGACGACTGCCGCGCGGATCGGGCCGGTCGCGTTGCAGGACAGCGTCAGTGGCCCGTCCGTCCGCGGCAGCGGGAGCGTCACGAAGCCCGGCTCCTCTCTGATCGCCTCAAAGTGCGCATAGCCGCCGCGGCGGAATGTCGCCAGCCCACAGGCGAGGCGCGTGAAGTAGACATCCAGGTACGGTTCGTGGCTCAGGTCACGCATCGCCCCGCCGTAATACAGCCACCACTCATCCCCCACTGCCACGGGCGCGGCGGCAATGAGCAGGTAGCCGGGGTCCCACTCCCCCCGACCGCCGCTGGACAGGAACAGCCCGGTCGGATCGGGGCGGCTGAAGTGGACGCCGTCGTGGCTGATGACCAGGGCGAACTGGTCGGCGTGGACGAACTGCGCCACCTGCAGCAGCCCCACATACAGCCCGCACTCCTGCCAGACGACCAGGTCATGGATGTGCGGCTCAGGCATCTGCAGCGGGTCAATGATCGGGTTCTCGGGGTAGCCCTCCCAGTGGACCAGGTCGGGACTGGTGAGCATCCCGGCGGTGCGGCGCTTGGCCGCCGGGCCGTAGCTGCCGTACCCACGCCACAGTCCGGCTGTCTCGTCGTAGAAGAGGCAGTCCTGCTCGAAGTACCACGGGCGGGAGAGCGGGTAGCGGCGCTGGGCGGGCCGGGTGTGCCAGTGGATCCCGTCAGCGGAGGTCTGCAGCAGCGCCCGTTCATCGCTGATCTGCCGCTCCTGCTCGGTCGTCACGTACGGCTCACCGGGGACGGGCGAGCGGTCGGTCTTCACGATGATCGGCAGCCGCCACAGGTGCGGCACAATGTTGCTGTCGCGGCTGCCGTCGTACTCGACCAGCCCCAGGCGTGGCTTGCGCCAGTGCAGCCCGTCCTCGCTCTCGGCGTACGCCACGCGCATGAGGTCCTGCCACACGGCGTATTGACGGTGCACGCGCTCCAGGCAACGCGGGTTGTTCGCGCACGTGTACCACATGCGGAACGCACCGCCGTCACGCAGCACGCAGCCCCGATTGAAGACCTTCAGGTCGTCATGGGCGCCGGGCCTGCCGGGCACGAGGAGGGGGTTGGCCGGGTGTTTCCGAGCGTGGTTCACCACCCACCGCACGCCGCGCAGGTCGCGGAAGCTCGCGAGGTCCACGGCCAGCGCGCCGCCATCTCTGACGGCCGGGCACGCGGCAGGCAGTGCGTGGCTGACGGGGGACAAGGCCGGGTCCTCGGCCTGCAGCGTCAGCCTCAGTCCCTCGGCGACGTCGGCGGCATACTCACGCAGGGGGGCGAGGTTCTCCTCAAAGGAGTTGTCGGCCAGCCACTGGATGTGAAACAGCCCGCGCGCCTCGTGCGCCGGGGCGAGGGTCTCGCCGAGCCAGCGCCAGGCGAACACCTGCCGCCGCTCGACGTTGAGCGCCAGCAGCCACGGCACGCCCTCGGGCCCTGCGAGCAGGCGCGGCTGTGCCCAGCGGCCATCCAGGCCGGTGTGGGCGGTGAGCGAGACCGTGCGGGGCTCCCCGTCGGTGGGAACGCAGCGCAGGAGGACATCGCCCGCCGGGGTGGTCTCAGCCTGCAACAGGCCGTCACGCGCAGTCAGTTCGGCCGCGAGGGCCATGGTGGCCACCTCCCTCTGGCGTCCGGTTCAGCGCCGGGCGGGCAGCTTCCTGCACGAGGGGAGCCCAGGGCGAC